>CALQJV010000011.1 GCA_943330985.1 Chitinophaga pinensis | reverse complement strand
CGTAACACATGAAGTATCGCATCGCATTCGCGAATATTTCCAAGAAACATATTACCTAAACCTTCACCCTTTGAAGCTCCTTTTACCAATCCGGCAATATCCACAATCTCAACAGTTGTAGGTACAATGCGTTCTGGATTTACAAACTTCGACAACTCTGTCATTCGTTCGTCGGGAACAGTGATAATTCCAACGTTGGGTTCGATGGTGCAAAAAGGAAAGTTTGCTGCTTGTGCTTTTGCATTGCTCAAACAATTAAAAAGTGTGGATTTACCAACATTTGGAAGTCCAACAATGCCGCATTTTAGTGCCATAGTTTCTCTGAAAATGGGCGCAAATATAGTCTAAACAAGCTATTTATTTAAAGCAATTTCAAATCTATTCCCAAATATGCCCATAGCTATCTAAGTTATTCAGTTTAGTTTACTATTTCAGGGTTGAAAATAGGAAGTGAAATAAAAAAAGTGGTCCCCACATTTACTGTCGATTCAAACCAAATTTCTCCTTCACTGCTTTCTATGATATTCTTCACCAAAGCCAAACCGAGTCCCATGCCCGAGTTTTTTGTGGTGAAATTTGGAGAAAATATTTTATCGCGGAGCTTATCCGAAATTCCCGTCCCATTATCCCGAATAGAAAGTATGTATTTGTTTTCTGACGATTTAATTTGAACAAGTAGTTCTCCTTTGCGATTTTCTGGAATCGACTGAATCGCGTTCCTAAAGAGGTTGTTAAAGACACGAAGCATTTGTTCTTTATCGGTATACACAAAACAAGGTAAGGCACTTGGATCAACATCTAACTTAATGGAAACTCCTTGTTCACCTTGGTGCAAATCAATAGCATTCAATAATAATGAATGAATATCCACTTTCGCCTTCACCATATTGGGCATTTTGGCGAAATTTGAAAATTCAGTTGCGATGCGGCTTAGCGAATCAATTTGTTCAATCAAATTTTGCGTGTAACGGGCTATACGTTCATTAAATCCGGGTGCTTCATCATCCCATGCTCGTTTCAGCATTTGGGTGCTTAATTTCATCGGAGTCAATGGATTTTTAATTTCATGCGCCACTTGTTTAGCCATTTCTCGCCAGGCGCTTTCACGTTCCGATCGTGCAAGTTTATCAGCACTCTCGGCAAGTTCACTCACCATTCTATTGTATTCATTTATCAAGTCTCCAATCTCATCTTTCCCTTTCCAAGCAATGACTTCATTTTTTCGGCCCAATTGAATATTACTTAGTTTTTCTTGAATAAGTCGTAACGGTTCGGTGATGGTGTTCGATAAGAAGATTGCTGCAATTAATACCAATACAATCAGTAAAACATAAATATTTACAATCGCAATAATAAATGTAACGATCTCTTTTCTAAGCTCATTTTGTCTTGCAAAATAGGGTAGGTTCAAGTATCCAATTACGGTGTTTTCGAAATTCCGAATCGGCACATAGGCTGAGAAATAGTTTAATTTACCAATGTGTTCTTCCTGAATAAACTCGGTTTTTTTGCGAACGGCGAGATTATAAAATGCTTCAGGATTCATCTTCTTAGAAACTAAACCTTCATCAAAAATCTTCGACCGAGACGATGCATAAAGTTGTCCAGTTGGGTCAAAAATATTGACATCTGCAAAGAAAACATTGGCTTGTTTGGTTAATGCATAAGAAATATCTTCTGAAATGAATGGATTTAAACGTTCGTCTTTCCCAATGAGATAATCTGTTTCTACTAGCAAAGAGTGAATTTTTTCACTGATGTTTCGGAGGTTTTTTTGGTTGCTGTTTGAAATGATGTATAGAATTGTTCCGCCTCCAATTAACAACAATGAAATAAACAAGATAAAGACAATGGAAAGCTGAATGCGTCTTTTAAAACTGATGCGTTTCAAATTCCGATTCAATACAATTTCACGAACAAGATAGGGGATAAGAAAAAGTAAACTAAAAAAGAGGATGAGGTATGAAAAAGGCGTCAACAGGCCTAGTAATCCAACCCTTGGTAAACTCAAAATCACAAAAGATTCGGGACGAACACGGTAAACAAGATGGCTAAATTGGGCATCTTTAATAAAACGATATTCTTCCTGAGAACCATTTCTGAAAAGTGAGTCGGAAAGTTCATAAGAAAAGCTTCCATAATGAGACACCAGTTTTCCCTGGTTGTATCGAGCATAACTGTAATTGCTTAAGTCGGTTCGGGTACTAACCATTTTATCGAGCAACAATTCTGGATACCCAATTTCTTCGGGGGTGAAACGCGATTGAAAATCGATATACAAAGTCCCCAAAGGAATGGAGTCTCTGTTTTCATTTAAGATTGGCAAACGAGCTAGATAACTAATACGCCCAGATCCATTATCAATAAAGAAAAAACGATCACTCAACGTTGGAATTCCAATAGAGTCGATGAGGCGGTCGAATTTTATTGGGTCGCTTATAGAAGTTGTATAAAGCGCTGTCATTGGACATTCATCCGCACCAAAAACCTGCACATTGATGCTGTATTTTTCCCAATAGCTGTTAAAGTACAATTGAGCTAAATCGCGAATTTGTCCAGCAGAAATAGAAGTCGGGCGCAAGTATGTTTTGAGGATCGAGTCATTTAAAATTTTCTTTTCTACTTCTAAAAACAAACTTTCGGCAATGGGGTCTCTGTCGGCAGATATTTTCCCTGCTAATAATTTTCGTTTTTCAAATTCGCGTTCTGATGTATTTAGATGAAGTAGATAAGTTCCTAAAAAAGCAAAACAGACAATGATTGCAATTACATGTGCATAAGTATAACCGTGTGTTTTATTCCTAAAAAAGTAAATCAGCAGAAAAATAAAAGATGCTATACAAATTACCCAAAAATCAAGATTTAAAAAAAATGAAAATGCAGCCGAAACACATGCTGAAACTAAAATCAAAGCAATGAACTGAAACGAAGAAAACCTTAATTCCAAAAGCCAAGTTGCCACAAGGTTCATCATTAAAAAAAGCGACCCAAATAACAATCCAATAATAAAGAATGAGATGTAGCTGCTTAATGTCAAATTAAACATATCCGAAATATCGAGCGAGATGCTTGAATTTATGATTAAGCCCCGAATAATATCTCCAATAAAGCCAGCAATTCCGAATAAAACAAACAGCGAAAAAAATGCACCAATGTTTGAGAAATTGCTTTTGAAACGGAAGTTTTTTCCTTGCTGATGGATAAGAAAAGTAGAATAAAAAAACAGTAAGGTATTGATGAGTAAATCGCCCAATGTTGGAAGCCAATTACTTGCTGCATATTCGTTTGGACTAAACAGCGATAAATGGATGATTGGACTTGGAAAACCGAATTTAAAGCTGATTATTCGAAGAGCTACAATACACATCCAATAAAACCAGAAAATAGAGAAACCTTTTTTGGATGCGATTTTAGTTGCTATTTGATGCAATGCAATCAAAAAGAGGAGCATTCCAAAAGCCGCTAAACAAACTGCCCAAGTGCGATTAGATTCTGTTTCGGACTCGGCTTTACCAGGTTGAAACCAGGCCGAAATTGTACCATTTGTGTTGTATAGTGGGAGTGATCCTACTTCTTTTAAAGACGATAATTTGGACGAAGTCGGTAAATTATCCAGATCTGGATAGCCATTTTGAAGATAGTCGTTTTGGTAGGAATACTCTTTGGAAACAAGGGCAAATCCGAGTATTTGGCAAGAAGCACAATTGAAACGTTTAACGAAATACCACCCATTTTTTAAATGCAACAAGCTGCTTTCATCAATCGATTGCAAGCCAATATTGGAAACGGAAATTGAATTGTCGGTCCAGAAATGAACTGTGCTTTCGGAATAGCCAATAAATGCAATGTTCTGTTTTTTAGCCAAATCATTCCAATCTGATGGAAATTTCTTCAGCTTTGAGAAATTCAAACAGGTGTCTTTGGTGAATTTCTCCGCTTCTTTATTGAGTTCTTGCTCTCTATGTTGAATAAAATTTTGCAGGATATCTTGTTGCTTCTCTGATTTCGGGAATTCTGAGATGCGAAAAACTACTTCGGCGATACCCAAACTGGCTATCGCGATCGAAATCAAAAAAAGCGAACGTATGGTAATATAGGCCTTCACAGAAAAACAAAAATAACCTTTCTTCGAAGTAAAAAAACAAAAGATGGTGCATTGGTCATTTGAATCGCAATTCCAAAATATTTTGGCAGAAAATTACTGTTGAATCAAACCTCATTTTCATTTACTTTTACCATCCATTCAAATATAAATTATGCACAAACTTTTAATTAGTCTGTTACTTTTTTCAGGAATCACTTCTAGCGTTTCTTCTCAAAATAAAAAAGAGCTAACCCTCCAAGAAATATGGGCAAGTCCAACATTTAGGCCTGCAATGGTTATGGGCGTTGCACCTATGCAAGATGGTAAACATTACAGCACATTAAACTTCGATGACTCGGGAGTTAGCATTGGGAAATATTCATATGCAAGTGGACAAAAAGTAGGCGATATTTATGCTGCTAACAGTGCTAAACTTCCAGGAGGTTTGGAGATTCCATTTGATGACTATACATTAAGCAAAAATGAAAAGAAAATGCTTGTGCCCACGGAGTCGGAAGCAATTTATCGTTATTCGAGCAGAAGTGCATATGTGGTAATCGATTTAGAAAAGAAAACAGCATCCTTATTAAGTACTGGCAAGCAACAATATGCAGCATTCTCACCCGATGGAAATCAAGTGGCTTTTGTTCGCGACAATAATCTTTTTGTCAAAGATTTGATTTCGGGGAAAGAAGATGCAATTACTAAGGATGGCAAGCAAAATGAAATTATTAATGGTGCCACAGATTGGGTGTATGAAGAAGAGTTCGCTTTAAGCCAGGCGTTTTTCTGGTCGCCCGATGGAAGTAAAATTGCCTATTTGCGTTTCGATGAGCGAAAGGTAAAAGAGTATAATATGCAAACTTATGGGAACCTCTATCCGGGTCTTTATACGTTCAAATATCCCAAAGCAGGAGAAGATAATTCGATGGTAAATGTTTTTGTATATGATGCTAAATTGGGAAAATCAATAAAGATGCAAACGGGAGATAATAAAGATCAATACATTCCGCGCATTCAATGGACAAGCAAAGGCGCCGAATTGTGTGTTACCCGTTTAAATCGTCACCAAAACCACCTCGAACTTTTATTAGCAAATCCTTTTAATGGAGAAGTGAAAACGATGCTCGAAGAAACATCCGAAACCTATATTGATGTTCATGATAATTTAAAATTTCTTCAAGATGGAATACGTTTTATTTGGTCTTCGGAATTGGATGGTTACAATCATCTTTATCTCTATGGAATGGATGGAAAGCGAATCAATGCTATAACAAGTGGAAATTTCGATGTCACCAAATTTTATGGAATTAATGAAAATACAGGACTCGTTTATTTTCAAGCAGCAAATCCTACACCGATGGATCGGAGTCTGTTTACTGTTAAATTAAACGGCAAAGGACAAAAAAATTTGCTTCCCACCAACGGACACCAATTACCTGAATTTAGCAGCGATTTTAGTTTTTTTATTTTGGAGCAGAGTAATGCTAATGCACCTTCCGACTATAGTTTGTATAGCGGGGCGGGTAAGCTTATTCGGACATTGGAATCCAATAAAACATTGAAAGATAAATTGGCAGAGTATGACTTATCGCCCAAAACATTTTTCAATTTCATAACCACGCAGGGAACAGTTTTAAATGGCTGGATGATCAAGCCATCAAACTTTGATGCTACTAAAAAGTATCCAGTTTTTATGACAGTTTATGGTGGCCCAGGTCATAATACCGTTGAAAATGATTGGGACGGATCCAATTATTTATGGTATCAATTACTAGCACAGAAAGGATATATAGTTGTTTCGGTAGATAACCGAGGGACTGGAAATAGAGGAGAGGCATTTAAAAAATCGACATATAAGCAGTTGGGTAAATTGGAGACGGAAGATCAAATGGAAGCCGCCACATACATGGCTTCACAGACTTATGTGGATGCTGCTCGCATTGGCATACAAGGATGGAGTTACGGAGGGTATATGAGTTCATTGTGTATAACCAAAGGAGCCGATTTATTCAAAATGGCAATTGCTGTTGCACCGGTTACGAATTGGCGTTTTTACGACTCTATTTACACCGAACGTTTCATGCAAACTCCTGCTGAAAACGCATCAGGTTACGACGATAATTCTCCCATCAATCATGTTGGACGATTAAAAGGGAAATACCTGCTAATTCATGGAACGGGTGATGACAATGTACATTTTCAAAATTCTGTTGAAATGGTTACAGCATTGGTCAAAGCGAATAAACAATTCGATTCGGAATATTATCCTGATAAAAACCATGGAATTTATGGTGGTAATGCCCGTCTGCATTTGTTTACTAAAATGACCAATTTTATCCTGAATAACCTTTGATATCTAAGTAGTTAATGATGAGGGCTGTGTTTCTTTTGAGATAAATTTTTATATATTTGTTTTTCCCAAATTCCAACAAAGTGAAAAAGTGTTTACTTATTTTGGCCGTGTTTACTGGACTTTTTGCACATGCGCAACAAAGTTCTTCAGTTATACCGCAATTAGATTCTCGAGCAAATCGCTATTATAGCGCCAATGATATTGCCCAAATGGATGCATTGAAAATTGCTCAATTGAACTTTATTTTTCAACATTCATGGGTTATCAATACGAATAAACCCTGCCCCGAATGTCCAGCAATTGACATCAATACATTTGATGTTTATCAATATGCTCGTGAGGCAAAATCACGGAAACGCGTTTATTTAAGTGTTCCGGGAAATCCCATTGATATTCTTTCTTATCAGGAATTGGATATTGAATTGGAACGAATTAAAAATCAAATGATCACGAACTCAAATCAACACTGATCATGAAAAAGCACTATTTAATTACACTAATTTCTTTATTGTTTGTTGGATTCAATCAAGTTGCTTCTGCACAAACATACACAATGACGGCGGGTGCTGCAACAATCAATACCTGTTCGGGTACTATTCTCGATCCAGGTGGTGCAGGAATTTCTCCTGTAGGAGATTATGCAATTAGCACCGATGTTACTCAAACAATTTGCTCCACTACTGGGCAATGTGTTCAATTATCTTTTACTTCTTTTGGTACAGAATCCTGCTGCGATAATCTAACACTCTACGATGGAAATAGTACCGCTGCTTCTATAATTGGTGTATATGCAGGTGCAACAAATCCTGGAACCATTTCTACTACTGCTGCATCGAATGGCTGTATGACATTAGCATTTCATTCAGATGGTTCTATTAATGGTGCTGGATTTAGTGCTACTATAGCATGTATTCCTTGTCCTCCTATGATTACCTTAGGCCAAGGTGGGAATACAGTAGTTTCATGTGGAGGTATGTTAACTGATCCGGGAGCGGGTGCCAATTATCCCGACAATGCGAATATTACACAAACCATTTGTTCGGGAGTTCCGAATCAATGCGTTACTTTATCATTTACGAGTTTCAATACAGAAGCCACTTTCGATCGACTTTCCATTTATGACGGTGCTAATACCACTGCCGATTTATTGGGTGTCTTTTCAGGGTTCACAGTACCTCAGCCGGTTTCAAGCACAACCAATTCTTCGGGGTGTTTAACCTTGGTTTTTACAACAAATTCATCAATAAATAATAGCGGATTCCAGGCAAATTTATCTTGCGATATTTGTCAAGCTCCTATCATTACTCCCACTGGATTTTGTGATGAAGCCATGCCATTTTGTACTGATGTAGCGGGTGGTATTACCTTTCCCGCATCAACAGGAACAACTTCTCAATTTGGAACTCCTGGTCAAGTTGGATGTTTATTTTCAACACCAAATCCAGCATGGTATTTCATGAAAGTGGATCAAACAGGTGCATTGAATATCAACATTAATTCAGGTTTTGATGTTGATTTTATTTGTTGGGGACCTTTTACTCAAACCGAATGGGATAATGGAATTTGTACCAATGTGCTCGATTATACTTGGGCAAATAACGCTGCAAACTATGTTTCTTGTAGTTATTCAGCATCGGCATCAGAAGTTTGTTCAATAACAAATGCACAATCTGGCGAATATTATGCATTGCTTTTAACCAACTACTCGGGTCAAGCTACCAATATTACATTTGCTCAAGACCCTTTATCAACAGGAACAACAGATTGTTCAGTTTTTTGTAGTGTAACAGCAACACCTGTCCCAACAGCGTGCGACCCGACTACCAATACCTATGTATTAGCAGGCACCATCGATTTTACCAATCCTCCAACATCAGGATCGTTAACGATTACAAACAGTTCGGGTGGTTTTATGACTTTTAATGCACCGTTTGCCACATCGGTTAATTACAATTTCACGAATCTTTCATCCAATGCCAATGCGGAGCAATTAACGGTTGTGTTTTCGGACGATAATACCTGTGCTGCAATTGGAAATTATACTGCACCAGCAACATGTTCAACATGTCCAGTTACTGCAGGTGTTTCGGGTCCAGCTTGTGAAGGTCAAAACGTTACGCTTACTGCTACCAATGTTGCCAATGGAATTTATCTATGGTCTGGACCTAATGGATTCACTTCGAATTCTCAAAACCCAACAATCTTTGGTGTAACGCCTGCCATGTCTGGAGTATATCAGGTTACAGCAGCCAATCCAGTGAATGGCTGTTCGAGTATTAGTTCGATCAATGTTTTTGTAAGTCCTACTCCAGCTACTCCAACTATTTCGAATGATGGCCCATCTTGCGAAGGGACTCCTCTCAACTTAACATCGAGTTCAACTCCAGGTGCAAGTTATCTTTGGAATGGTCCTAATGGTTTTACAAGCAATTTGCAAAATCCTTCCTTTGCTCTTGCTTCCAATCTAGGAAATGGTGTTTATACATGTCAAGTTATTGTCAATACCTGTTCAAGTCTTTTAGCAACAACAACTGTTGTTATTAATCCCTATCCACAAACTCCAATTACAACTGGAATTGATACACTTTGTGAAGCGGATAACCTTGTGTTATCCATTCCGTTTGAAGCAGGAATTACCTACGAATGGACTAATGCTGCTGGTTTGGTTCTTTCATCATCGAATACGTTAACCATCAATTCAATGACGCCTATTCAATCCGGGCAGTATTCTATTCGAATTGATTCGAGTGGATGTTGGAGTCAGTCATATGTTAGCGATGTGATGATCTATCCAATTCCAACTACACCCGCATTTAACCCTGCTATTATTAACATTTGCGAATTATCGCCACTTAATTTATCAGGCCCGGTTCCACTTCCACTTGTTGGAACTGATTATGTTTGGTCCGGGCCTAATAGTTATTCGGGGTTAACCCAAAATGTTTTAGTAACTTCAAATGTTACTCAAACAGAGGCTGGAATTTATTCTTTAATTATTACAGAGAATGGCTGTTCATCGGCCTTGGGTTCTTTAACGGTTGTGGTTATTGATTTGCCTATTTCGGATGCTGGCATTGATAGGTCGGTATGTTCAGGAGTTCCGATTGAAATTGGTAATGCTACACCTTCGCCAAGTAATACTTATAGCTGGTCACCATCAGAAGGAATTGATTTCAGTAATATATCAAATCCCAATGTGGAAGTTTCAAATTTCTCTGACTTAGCTTATGATCTTTCCTATATTGTAACCACTTCCACAACAGTTTCCACTACAACTTGCATTTCCAAAGATACGGTAGTTGTTACAATTAAACCACAACCGAATGGTTCGTTTGAAATTCCTGAACCGCAATGTTTTACTGGTAATTCTTTCGATTTCCAAGGAAGTGGCAATTATACAAGCACTGCTTCTTTTGAATGGGATTTTGGTCCTTGGGCAAGTGTTCCTGCAACGACTAATTTAACTGATGAAAACCCGCAAGACATTTCTTTTAATTCAACAGGAAATCAATTGGTGCAGTTTACTGTAACACAAGATGGTTGTGTCGGACATACATATCAATCAACAGTGCTCATTCACAAAATGCCTGTTGCAAACTTCAGTGCTGATACTTTAGTTGGTTGTAGTCCAATGATTGTGAATTTTTCTAATTTAAGTGAATCGGTCGATCCTTTTAAAACAACAGAATGGACCATTCTAGATGAAACGATTATTTCGAATAATAACCCAACGATTGTGTTTAACAATCCCGGACAATATGATATTTCAATAAAAGTTACTACAGAGTATGGTTGCGAAGACATCTATTTCATCCATAATTTAATTAGTGTAAATCCTTCGCCTCGTGCCGATTTCAGTTTAAGTCCGGAAGTAGTACAAATCATTCAACCGGAAATGGATTTTATAGATTTGTCGGATGACGCTGATGAGGTTTATTATATTATCAATCGCGCTGATACGGTTTATCAAGCTGAGACAACCTATACTTTTCCAGATACTGGAATTTACAGTGTACGTCAAGTAGTAACCACTCAATTTGGATGTGTTGATTCGCTAACCAAGCAGGCTATTGTTGAGTTGGGTTATAAATACTATATCCCTTCAGGATTTTCGCCAAACGATGATGGATACAATGATTTTTTCAAGGTTTACGGGGAAGATGTTTTGGAATTCAATATGATTATTTATAATCGATGGGGGCAGAAGTTGTATCAATCGTACGATATAGAGAATGGTTGGGACGGCAAAACAAAAACTAGCACGGGTCCAGTTGACGGAGGTGTATATTTTTATCGTGTTGAGATGATGCAACGAAATGGAATAAAGAATACAATAGAAGGAAATGTGGTGCTTTTAAAGTAAGAACAACTTTCCTTACAAAAAGCCTTGAATGATAAATCATTCAGGGCTTTTTATTTGGTTTCGTTTCGTTAAATAAGTACAACACCATCCATTATTTTTGGAATAGTAATGTTCATGATGTGAAGAATTGTTGGAGCTATATCGGCAAGTTTTCCATTGTTGATTTTCTTGAAATCGGAATCAATTAAAACACATGGAACTGGGTTGGTTGTATGTGCCGTATTGGGACTTCCATCTGGATTTTCAACATAATCGGCATTTCCGTGATCTGCGATTACAATAACAGAATAATTATATTTTTCCAAGCAAAGAAGTACCTTTTCTAAACAAGAATCGACCGTTTCAACCGCTTTTACGATTGCCGAATACACACCAGTATGACCAACCATATCGGCATTTGCGAAATTCAAACAGATGAAATCGGGGGCATTGTCATGAACGTCTTTTATTAATGCTTCCGAAATCCCAACAGCACTCATTTCGGGTTGTAAATCGTATGTTGCAACTTTGGGCGATGGAATCATCAAACGCGATTCCCCTTCACACGTGCTTTCTTGTCCACCCGAAAAAAAGAATGTAACGTGTGGATATTTTTCCGTTTCTGCTATGCGTAATTGGGTTTTTCCAGAAGTAGAAATAACCTCGCCCAATGTTTGGGATAGATCATCTTTATGGAAAACAACTTCGATTCCTGAGTAACTTTCATCGTAATTGGTCATGGTTACATAATGCAAGGGAAGTGTTGTCAGTCCCATTTCAAGCATGTCGCTTTGAGTAAGCACTTCGGTTATTTCACGACAGCGATCGGTGCGATAGTTAAAGCTAATTACAACATCACCTTCTTTTATTCGCGCATCTTCGTCTTTCAAAACGATGGGCTTAATAAACTCGTCGGTTTCGCCAGCATTGTATCGCAGTT
>CALQJV010000010.1 GCA_943330985.1 Chitinophaga pinensis | reverse complement strand
GGAAGGTGATTTTCATTGATGATTCCAATACGCGGAATAAATAATCCAGCAGTTAAGTAAATGTCGTTATTGATACCAAACTTCATGAAAAGCTGTTCCATACTAACTTCTCCAGATGGACTTCCGCCTTCTACTTTAGCATCTTCCAATTCCATTTCTGAAAAGAATGCTATGCGTTTATTGAATTTATGACCGAAAAATAATATGTTTCGGGTAAGATTCGCATTGGCCAATTGGCTTTTTGTATTGTATTCCACTTTCACTTCTCCGTATCCGGAAATAACGGTAGGATTTGAACTGGAAACCAAACCAGCATTCAAAGAATCTTCTGGCGTTATAATTTGTGCGCTAGCTCCTATGGAGCAACATGAGATAATAAGTGTTAGAAGGCGTTTCATCTTTTAAAATTTTTGGCAAATATAAAAGAGGATTCTTATTTGTAATTAGTCTAAATAAGAATAGTGGAAATTTAACATAAGAAAAACCTGTTGATAAGTCTATTTAGGACTTTCAATCAGTTATTTACATGTTGAATAAAAAATCAGGGTTCTTCGAAAAGACGCATTTGTGGTTCGTCTCCTTCCAGATCAATAACAATATTGGGCTTATCACTAACAGTTGATTGTACCTCTGAAGTCTCGATGGTTTCTTCCGGTTCTTCTACTTCCGGTTCAGGCAATGACTCCAGTGCAATAATCTTTTTCGGTTCGTGCGTTGAAAGTCGTTTCCCTTTTGCTTTCAATCCTTTAACGGCAATAAATTCTTCGAGTAATATTTCCTGAGAATTCCGTTCAAACTTCCCCATCTTCCCAAAATCTAATTGAACACGTGGGAAGGTATCGGTCGACACAAATTCCAAACGTGAGTTATCGTGTTCCGAAATGAATATGGTTTTCTTATCTGTTGATTCGACAAGAAAACGTTTCACCATGTAATCTTTTGTTTCTCCATCATAATAAATGGCAGATACAGGCTGTCGAGGATCATAGAATCCGAGTTGAATTAAGTCTTCGTCAAAATGCGTACTTGGATCTGGAGCGTATAATTTATATGTGCCGCTTTGCATCAAAGCAAGAATTTTATCGCCCGGAGCAAATGATCCTAATAAATCACCACGTCCTTCTGCATTTAAACGTTTAACGGAATCGTCCCACCAAATTTGACGAGCGCTCAAAGTGGATTGCCCACGTTCTTTCAAGACAATTTTGCGAATTGGAATCTTACTCAAAATATTACCTCCAGCTCCGCGACCTTTGATAGTGAGTGTGCCAAAATCAAAATCGAACATGGTCTTTTTTAATTTCGGACGAGGCTTCAAGAAAATCTGCAGGGTTTCAATTTCTCCGTTGGGGTTCGCACTTAAATAAATTACACGACTTCCTTTGGTTCCCTTGGTCATGTCGTATTCTTTGTCGCGAATTACCCCGCTAATCGAGAATCGTTTCACATAATAAGGTCCGGTCTTACCGTCTTGATAAACTAAATTATATGTGGTGCGATCGTCGTTTTTACGAAACACATTTACGTGCAAAATTTCCTTGCCCAAGAACGCTTTGTCGCTGATTTTGGTGACGATCATCATTCCATCGGCTCGCATTACGATAATATCGTCTATGTCGGAACACTCGCTAACATATTCGTCTTTCTTAATTCCATAACCTACAAATCCTTCCAAGCGGTTAACATACAATTTCTCATTGTTTATAACCACTTTCGAAGCTTCGATGGTATCGAACATCCGAATTTCGGTTTTACGTTCACGACCTGCACCGTATTTCTTTTTCAGATTTTGATACCAGGCAATCGCGTAATCGGTCAAATTTGCAAGGTGGTGCTCGCAAATAGCAATTTTCTCTTCGATTCCTTTAATGAATTCATCTGCTTTAAAGGCATCGAATTTAGAAATACGCTTGATTCGAATTTCAGTCAAGCGCACAATGTCGTCCTGAGTAACATCACGACGCAATTTTTTACGAAATGGCTTTAAACCTTTGTCGATTGCTTCAATAACTGCTTCCCAGGTTTCACATTCTTCAATATCACGGTAAATGCGCTCTTCAATGAAAATCTTTTCGAGTGAACTGAATTGCCATTGTTCTTCGAGTTCAGCTTTTTCAATTTCCAATTCGCGTTGCAATAAATCGCGCGTGTTCTTTACGGAAAGTCTCAGTATTTCTGAAACACCTACAAAACGAGGCTTGTCATTTTCGATGATTACAGCATTTGGCGAAACGGAAATTTCGCAGGATGTAATCGCATACAATGCATCGATGGTTTTATCGGGTGAAATGCCCACAGGCAAATGCACCAAAATTTCCACTTTATCTGAAGTATTATCTTCAATTTTCCGAATCTTGATTTTCTCTTTCTCGTTTGCAGCAAGAATAGTATCAATCAAAGAGCCGGTTGTTGTTCCAAAAGGAAGATCGGTTATGATGAGCGTGTTTTTATCGAGCTGACTAATTTTAGCACGAATGCGCACTTTTCCACCACGAGCACCATCATTGTATTTGCTAAAATCGGCCATTCCACCTGTAACAAAATCAGGAAAGATTTCGAATGGTTTGTTTTTGAGAACGGCTATACTTGCATCGAGTAATTCGATGAAATTGTGTGGTAGAATTTTACACGATAATCCTACGGCAATCCCTTCAACACCTTGAGCAAGAAGCAAAGGAAATTTAACCGGAAGTGTCATCGGTTCCTTGTTACGACCATCGTAACTCAGTTGCCAATGCGTGGTTTTAGGATTGAATAATATTTCCCCAGCTAGTTTGGAAAGACGCGCTTCAATGTAACGAGGGGCAGCGGCCGAATCGCCTGTATAAATATTTCCCCAGTTTCCTTGACAATCTATTAAGATATCTTTTTGTCCCAACTGAACCAAAGCATCGCCAATGGAGGCATCGCCATGAGGGTGGTACTTCATGGTGTGCCCGATTACGTTCGCTACCTTGTTGTAACGACCGTCGTCGAGTTCCTTCATGGAATGTAAAATTCGGCGTTGAACCGGTTTTAATCCATCCTCAACATAGGGAACAGCGCGCTCAAGAATTACATAAGATGCATAATCCAAAAACCAATTTTCATACATCCCCGAAACATGCGTGATTCGCTCAGTTGATTCATTATCAACAATGGGATCGAGTTGTTCAGGTTGTTCGTTTTCTTCTTCAGGGATTTCTTCCGACATGGTTTGCAAAAATAGAAAATGGAAGTCCTTTATAAAATAGCTAACCTCAAGGAGTTGTTAACAATGCAGGTGAATTTTTTACCGAGTTCAACGAAAACCGAATGTAATGCAAAAGTATTTTATATTTTGCGGTGTTTAAATGACACGAATTATAGATTATGACTAATCAAACGGAAAAAAAACGATTATCATTTTGGCAAATCTGGAACATGAGTTTTGGGTTCATGGGAATTCAATTTGGCTGGGGGTTACAAATGGCCAATATGAGTTCTATTTATGAAAATCTCGGAGCTAAACCCGAAGATATTCCTGCATTGTGGTTAGCCGCTCCGTTAACTGGATTGTTGGTTCAACCCATAATTGGATATATGAGCGATCGCACTTGGCATCCATTTTTTGGACGAAGAAGGCCCTATTTTTTGGTTGGAGCCATATTGAGTTCGGTGTGTTTGATTATAATGCCCAATGCATCCACCTTATGGATGGCTGCTGGCTTGCTGTGGATTTTAGATTCTTCAATTAACATCAGCATGGAACCATTTCGTGCATTTGTAGCCGATAAACTACCTCAAGAACAACGAACCGTTGGTTTCAGTATGCAGAGCTTTTTTATTGGAGTAGGGGCGACAATAGCAAGTGCATTGCCTTGGATTTTTACCAATTGGTTTCATATCGAATCGACAGCGCAATCAGGTAGTGTTGCCGATAATGTAAAGTGGAGTTTTTATTTGGGCGCTATTGCCTTTTTGGGTGCAGTGCTATACACGGTTTTTAAAACATCAGAAAAACCACCATCCGAAAGTGAGTTCATTGCTTTGAAAAAAGAAAAGAAAGGATTTGCTGAAGGGGCAACAGAAATTGTATTTGCGATTCGAACAATGCCTAAAATGATGAAGCAAATTGCATTGGTTCAGTTTGTTACATGGCCTGGATTGTTTTTGATGTGGTTCTATTATACGCCCACAGTTGCCGCAGAAATTTTTGGAGGTCTAGCAGGAAGTGCTGCCTATTCGGAAGGACAAAATTATGCAGGTTTGACTTATTCGTTCGAAAACATCATCACTTTATTATTTGCCCTGTGCTTGCCGTTTTTAGCATCGAAATTCGGTAGTAAGCTTACGCATTTTATTTGCTTAATCATTGGAGGTTTGGGCCTTATGTCGATAAATTTCATTGCGGGGCCCGATTCAAAATGGATGTTGTTTATAGTTATGGGGATGGTCGGAATTGCCTGGAGTAGTATATTATCGATGCCTTATGCCATGTTATCCGATTGTTTGCCATCAAACAAAATTGGTATATACATGGGGATATTCAATTTCTTTATTGTTATTCCTGAAATTATAGCCTCCTTGTTCTTTGGTAAAGTAATGGAGCATTTTCTCGATGGATCAAGAATCGCAGCAGTTTCTATTGGTGGTGGATTATTGATTTTAGCAGCTATTCTCACGTTGAGAATTGATAATGAAAAATGATTGAATTCCATTTTTAATTGGAATTGATACTATAAAATTATCCAATTATCATTTAATTTTCGAATTCATCAATGAAAAACAAATTAAGAAAACTTGCAGGAATTGCTAATTTATTTAACCAAATACCCTCTTGGTTTATTGTGGTTTTTATTGGAATTGTATACTTAACGTTTTCTTTAGTTTATTCATACGAACGCATTCTAAACACTGATTGTTCTTATCAATTATTTAACATAATTAACAATAAAACGTTTTTTTTTCAAGAATATAGATACGGAGTTTTTCTTTCTCAAATTCCTTTAATTATTGCTATTTTCTGCAAATTGCCGATTGCTGTTTTGGTGTATATTTATTCATTCAGTTTTCCAGTTTTATATACAATTATTGGTTGGATTTGTTGGCGTTTTTTTCAATCCAAAGAAGCAGCACTTTCTATTGCACTTTCAATGATTACGGGTGTAGGAGCTACATTTTTTCACTTTATTACTGAAACACATTTGTTGATTGTTATAAGTTGTTTAACCTATGCCATTTTACAAAATAATATCACTTATCGTCATGTATGGCATCAAACATTCTTGTTGTTTTTATCCATTACGTGGGCATTTATAACACATCCTAATGCACTCTTTACCATTGGTTTTGTAGTTGGATTCTCATTTATTCAAAAGAAAATTTCATTTCTAAAATCATTAATTATTTTGATTTATTTTGGAGCATTGATGTTTTTGAAGATTATCCTAACTCCTCAAGGTTCTTATGATTCTAATCAATACAACGAACTACTTTTATTGGGTGATAAAATAAGCCACTTATTTTCATTCTATTCATTTGAATTTATTATAACACGTTTAAGTCAACTTTATTTAACTGTTTTAATTATGTTGGTTTTGACATGCTTTTTTTACAAAAGAAAATGGGAAATTATTTTTACACTCATTTCATTCTGTATTTATACTTTATTATCCATTATAACTTTCAGTAAAGGAGATTCTGATGCCATGATGGAGAAATCGTTTATGCCAGCAATTTTTATGATTGTATTGGTATTTAGTGTTTTTATAAATAACGCAAAGCATTCAAAATTAGCTTCAATTCTAATTATAGTGATTGCTATATTATCATTTTTGAATATTAATAAAGCAGGTAGACCATATTCCAATAGAATAGAATTACTAACATCGATTCTTTCTCAATCTGATTCTGGATATCCTAAAGTAATTGCAAGTTTCTCAGACTATAATGCTCAAGTTTTAAAATTCTGCGAATGGGCAACCAGTATTGATACATTGTTTCTAAGTTTATGTTTGTCCGAAAAACCAAGAACTTTATTTATTGTAAATAATAAAGTGGATTATGCAAACGAAATTAATAATAATAACATATTTATGTATTTGCCTTGGAAACAGATTAAATTGAATGAACTAAATGATGATTATTTCAAGTTTCCAGATGTTCCATATCAATTGAAAACAAATAATTAATTTCCCGTAAAATTTATTGGTTGTAGGATTAAATAAATACGTGCAATAAAATCCAATAAATAGGAGCAGATATCAAGGTTGAATCGAAGCGATCTAAAATACCTCCGTGGCCAGGGAGAATATTTCCAGAATCCTTGATATCGGATTGTCGCTTTAACATCGATTCAAATAAATCGCCAAGGGTGCTTGTAATGGAAACAAATGCTCCGATGCACATCCAGCTAACCAAGGAAATTCCACCTAGGAAATGATGTGCTGCAATTCCAACCAAGGCAGATGCTATCAAACCTCCCACAAATCCTTCGATGGTTTTATTGGGTGAGATTCTTTCAAAAAGTTTGTGTCGTCCCAACGCACGACCTGTAAAATAAGCACCTGTATCGGATGCCCATATGAAAAAGAAAAGATATAGAACATTCCAGGGTAAATAATCGCCTTCATTTCCTATGGATATGGTTACGAGCAATCCACAGGGAATTCCAATGTAAAATAAACTGAGCAGCGAAGTCGCAATATTTTCGATGGGTTTTTCAGATGCGCGAAATAATTCTGCAATAAATAATATACAAACACTACTCAACATCAAGACCGAAAACCAGAATACATCATTTTTCGAAATACCGAGGGCAATTTCGCTGATTTGGAAATAGATACAAGCCCCAAATACCAGCAAATTCGCAATTACCATAAATGGAATATTGGGTTTAATGGAAAGCTTGTGCTGTATTTTATTGAATTCATAAAGCCCCACAAACATCACAAACAATCCAATTCCACATAGTATATATTCCGAAAATAATGTACCTCCAATTAATATTGAACCAAAACTAATCCCGGTAATAATTCGTGTTTGTAAATTACTTAATGCCATACAAAAACGTATTAATTGTCAGTGAAATTCGAGTCGCTCTTTTCTGGATTCGATTTAATTAATTCCATTGCTTCCGTCAATCGCGATTCATCGATATACAATTCAGATTCTCCCAAAGTTGGGTAGACAGAATCGGATTTATTTAAAATTTGAACTGGAATATTGTGTTCTTCCAATAAATTTTGAAACATAACCAATCGTGTTATGTTGGTGTCACTTAAGAATACGATCCAATGTATTTGCATGTGAAAATGTATTATTCAATGAAAAAAGAAAGGACAGCCGAAGCCATCCTTATTCCAATCAAATTAATTAAAAATTTAAACAGTTTCGTCCTTGTTTTCTTCCGACTCGGTTGCCTGTTTTTCTGTAATTTCCGGTTCTTTATCTGTTTTTTCTTTCAAAGCAGCAGCATCTGCAATGTCCTTGTTTTCTTCCAATTGATCTTGATAGGATCTAGAAATCTCCGAACTCGCACTTTGGTCATCTTTGTCCCAAATACGTTTTCCAAATATTTCTTCCAAATCTTCTCTGAAAATCACTTCTCGTTCCAACAATTTCTCCGCCAATAGATCCAATTTTTCTTTGTTTTCTTTGAGGATATTTGTTGTGCGTTCATATGCAATATCAACCAATTTCTTTACTTCAGAATCGATTAATTCGGCAGTTTTTTCGCTGTAAGGACGATTGAAACTGTATTCCGATTGCCCTGAAGAATCATAAAAACTTATGTTTCCAATTTTATCATTCAAACCGTAAATCGTCACCATAGCATACGCTTGTTTGGTGATTTTCTCTAAATCGCTCAATGCTCCGGTTGAAATTTTACCGAAAATAACTTCTTCGGCAGCACGTCCGCCCAACGCGGCACACATTTCATCGAGTAATTGATCATAGGTTGTTATCGAGCGTTCTTCAGGCAAATACCAGGCAGCTCCAAGCGATTGACCGCGGGGAACAATAGTTACTTTCACCAATGGAGAAGCATGTTCAAGCAACCAGCTGACGGATGCATGTCCAGCTTCGTGGTAGGCGATTACACGTTTCTCTTCAATCGAAACAATCTTATTCTTTTTCTCCAAACCTCCAATAATACGGTCAACTGCATCCAAGAAATCTTGCTTGCCAACTACATCTTTGTTTTTACGTGCCGCAATCAATGCTGCTTCGTTGCATACATTGGCAATATCGGCTCCTGAGAAACCAGGTGTTTGACGAGATAGGAATTCAATATCGAGCGACTGGTCTGTTTTGATTGGTTTTAAATGCACCTTGAAAATTTCGCGACGTCCATTCAAATCGGGCAATTCAACATAAATCTGACGATCGAAACGACCTGGACGCAATAAAGCACGATCGAGGATATCCGCGCGGTTTGTTGCAGCCAAGATAATTACCCCATTATTCGTTCCAAATCCATCCATTTCGGTCAGGAGTTGGTTCAAGGTATTTTCGCGTTCGTCGTTGGCTCCAGCCATCGGATTTTTTCCACGAGCACGTCCAATCGCATCAATCTCATCGATAAAGATGATTGCTGGCGCTTTCTCTTTGGCTTGCTTAAATAAATCGCGCACACGACTCGCACCAACACCCACAAACATTTCAACGAAATCGGAACCCGAAAGAGAGAAGAATGGAACTTGTGCTTCACCCGCTACAGCTTTAGCAAGTAATGTTTTTCCTGTTCCTGGAGGGCCAACCAGCAATGCGCCTCGCGGAATTTTACCTCCAAGTACGGTGTATTTCTTAGGGTTTTTCAGGAAGTCAACAATTTCACGAATTTCCACTTTGGCTTCGTCTAAACCGGCAACATTATCGAATGTAATATTTACATGGGTGTCTTTGTCGTAAAGTTGCGCACGGCTTTTTCCAATGTTGAAAATTTGTCCGCCTCCGCCTCCACCGCCCATGCGACGAATCAGAATCATCCAGAATAAAAACACTACTCCTAAAAGAATCACCCAACTCACAATTTCCCCACTCCAATTTTTACGCGATTCGTAATTGGGATGCACGCGCAATTCAGCTGGAATAGCAACTTGAGCGCTATCGATGGTTTTGTTTAAGTCGGTAACATCACCAAATGTGTAAGAATAGTGCGGACCTTTTTCTGCCGATGCATTCATTGCGCTCGACTTTAAATCGCGGTATTCAGGCTTGGATAGTTTTTCTTTCTTAATGGTCAGTTCCGCAATTTCTTTATTAACAACAGTGATTTCTTTAACATCACCCGCTTTAAGGATTTCGTTGAACTTATCGGTTTTAATTTCTCGGGTAGAATTCCCTGAATTATAAAAATAACTACCAATAAAAAGCAACGTAATTACTCCATAAATCCAATAGAAATTGGATCCTCCACTACCTGGAGTTTTGGGTTTGTTAGATTGAGGGAAAAAACGTCGATTACCCGTATTTTTAGGTTTTTCGGGAGTATTGGGAGCTTGTTCGGCCATAAATAGTATGCGAAATTTGGATAGAATAGCGAATAAAAACGCTAAATATTGTAATAATGTTTATTAGTTAACAGATTCAGGAATAACGCGAACAATCGCATCGGCCCAAAGTCGTTCAATTTTATAAAAATCACGAATGGATGTCTGGAAAACATGGACAACCACATTTACATAATCGATAAGTATCCATTCTTTATTTTCGAATCCCTCACTTTTCCAAGGAGATTCTCCTGTTGCAATTTTTACTTCATGTTCAACAGAATAGGCAATTGCATCTACCTGTGTGCCTGAATCAGCATTACAAATAACGAAAAAGTCACAAACTGCATTTCCAGTATGTCTCAAATCAAAGACTTGTATGTTACTTCCTTTTTTTTCTTCTATGCCTTTAATGATAGGATCAATAAGGGATTCAGCTTGGTCAATGACTTTTGTTTCTAACTTCTTTTTCATTCAGATGCTTGATTATTCCGGCAAATTTAGTATTTCTGCCGTTAGATGGAACGCTTATTTATGGGATGTCAACAAATCCGTTTGGATTCGGTCGACTCGACAAACAATTATACTGCCACTTTAACAAACGGAAATGTTCCCGAAGGAACAGTGGTGATAACTCGTGAACAGACTGCAGGACGTGGGCAAAGAGCGAATTCTTGGGTTTCCGAATCGGGAAAAAATCTCACAGTAACTTATGTGCTTCGACCTAAATTTCTGCGCATTTCGGATCAATTTATTTTGAATAAAGCCATTGCTTTGGCTGTTAATAAAGCCATTCAGCATTTTGTTCCTCATAAAGATGTGCAAATAAAATGGCCCAACGATATTTTTTTACAAAATAAAAAAGTGGCAGGAATCTTAGTAGAAACAAGCCTGCAAGGAGGTCACATTGTCAGTTGTTTGGCGGGAATTGGCATTAATGTAAACCAGCAGCATTTTCAAGCGAACTCGGGAAATCCCATTTCATTAATTGAAGTCTTGGGAAAAGAGTTAAATCTTGATGATTTATTAGATGTATTGAGTGAATATTTGGAAGTTTTTTATTTGCAGTTGAAGTCCGGAAAATTTGGAAGTATTGATGCTTCATACAATAATCTCCTTTGGAAAAAGGATGAAATGCATACTTTTTACCAGGAAGGAATTCCCTTTAACGCAAAAGTAAAATGCGTTGATGAACAAGGGTGTTTACACGTTATAAATGAGCAAAATCAGGAATTGACGATTGTTCATGGAGCCGTTCAGTGGTTTTGAACTTTTCCGTTTAAAAAGGTCGTTTCAATAACATTACTTCCGAACGCGTATGGGAGAAATGCGTATGATGAAATTTCTTTGGTGATAAACAGGTTGGCAACTTTTCCGGGTGTAATGCTTCCATGACTGGCATGAATTCCCATGGCATAAGCCGAATTGATTGTTGCTGCATTGATTGCTTCTTCGGGTGTCATGCGTAAATTGATACAAGCTAAACTTAAAACAAAAGACATCTTTCCAGAAGGAGAAGAGCCGGGATTATAGTCGCTAGCTAAAGCGATAGGTAAACCCGCTTGAATCATTTCACGTGCTGGTGGTTGTTTGATGCGAAGGAAAAATGCCGTTGAAGGAAGCAAAGTAGGCATGGTGTTGCTGTTTAACAAAACATCCATTTCTTCCTCGCCAGTGTATTCTAAATGATCGACGCTTAAGGCATCGTGTTTAACGCCTACTTGAATTCCGCCCGAATAATCCAATTCATTCGCGTGAATTTTTGCTTGCAAGCCGAGTTTCTTAGCTGCCGAAAGAATTCGATCGGTTTCCTCAACGGTAAAAAATCCTTTGTCACAAAACACATCCACAAAATCGGCTAAGCCTTCGGAAACTACTTTTGGCAACATTTCATCCACAATTAAATCGATGTAAGCCGAACGATTTTCTTTGTATTCGGAGGGAATTGCATGTGCACCTAAAAACGTAGCGCGAATGGTTAATTGAGTGGTTTCACGTAATCGTTTAATTACTCGCAACATTTTGAGCTCATCCTGAACAGTCAGGCCGTATCCACTTTTTATCTCAACAGCACCGGTTCCGTAGGATGCAATTTCTATTGCTCGATTCAAGGCTTGATGGTACAATTCATCTTCAGAACTTGCTTGTAATCGTTTGGCAGAGTTTAAAATTCCACCACCACGACGGGCAATTTCTTCATAACTCAATCCATGAATTTTATCGACAAATTCCGATTCACGACTACCTGCATATACGATATGTGTGTGACTATCGCACCAGCTTGGAAAAACCAATTTGCCCGTTGCATCAATCACTT
>CALQJV010000009.1 GCA_943330985.1 Chitinophaga pinensis | reverse complement strand
TGCGAACTGAATGAAGCATAATTTCGTTCCGAATCAACAGCACCAATGCTTAATACACTATCTGCATCGGCAGGAGCACCAACGTATTTCCAAGGATCGCCACCGGAATTCCCAGCGGAATTTATTACAAGAATTCCTTTGCTTGCTGCAACGTCGGCACCAATCGAAATGCGGGTTGTATTTCCATTTAATTCGGAATACGTATGATTAGCCGATGAATCATCGAACACCGTGTATCCCAACGAGGAGTTGATGATATGTGCTCCCACACTGTCGGCAAACTCGGCACCACGCACCCAATTGTCTTCTTCGATCAAATTTTCCGAATCGGCATCTTCTGTTCTTAGCAACCAATATGATGCTTTGGGAGCTGTTCCTACAAAAACACCCGGAACATATCCTGCCATGGTAGAAAGTACCGATAAGCCATGCGAATTATCTTCAAAAACGGAAGTTCCTCCTTGAACAAAATCGTGCGTTCCAAGTAATCTTCCAGAATTCCGGAGACTATCGAAAAAGGAAATTTGGTCGGCATGATAGAACCCAGCATCCAAAACCGCAACGGTAACTCCTTGACCTTGAAAGCCCATGTTGTGGAGTTTATCGCCATTCAACATTTCAATTTGCACATTCGCATTCCCATAAAATGCTTCGTTATTTTGTTTTAACGCGAGTTGCTGCTTTGCCAATTCTGCTTCATTTTGTTCATACTGTTTCATCAAATCTTCCATGAACTGCTCCGCAGGTGTTTTCTTTTTCAGCTTTGCCACTTTGCTCGTTTTCACTACAAAAGGCAAAGCCCGAATACTTGCCATGATGGACGTATCTTCCACTTGAATGGTGATGGCATTGAACCATTTCATCCGATTCAAAACTTGCGCACCTGTTGCTGCAACTGATGAAACATAGGCAGGATTTACAGGAAGATCGTTTTCCTTGAGTTCGATTCCTTGTTGCGATCGACGCTGCATTGATTTTACAGAAAGAAAAGCTGAGGCGTTCTCTAAACTGTAAGGAGAATTAATACGATCGCTGAATTGAATCCAATATTTACTGGGTGCCGTTTGCGCATTTACACTTACTGAAGAAGCTGTTAGCACAATAAAGAGAATGAGTGTTTTTTTCATTATTCGGTTCCTATTTCGATGGCTTTCATTGTAAAAACAAGACCACTTTTGATTTCATTGGTTGGTACGATGTACTTTACATCCACAAATTTTTTATAAATCATTCCGGCATTCTTGGCAAAGACTTCGGTATTGCGGTACTCGGAAACAAGGTTTGTAGGATCTATGTTTTCAACTGTTATGGTTGAGTCGAATTGCATGCTATCGGTTGAAAATGCTTGATGGACTTTGCTGTATGCGACTGTTCTTGCATCTATGGAGTTCAATGCGTTTGTATTCCATTGAAGACTTTCTCTCACTGGGAAAACCAATTTAATAAAGCGAACATCTTCTTCCACCTTTTCAACTTGCACATCGGTTTTAACCAACGACCAAACATCCTTCAAATACCAATTCAATGTGTCGGCTGGTTTTTTCCATCGCTCAACGCGGATTGCATTTCTGCCCGAATTATCAACAAAAGTTGACTGAAAATACTCTTTTATCAAAAAGGAGTTTGTATCAATCGATTGGTTAAAATCGTCGTAGATGATGGAATCGCATGCATATATAATGTATGATCCAACAGCATCGTTGAAATATTCTCGATATGATGGTTCAGGCAGTTGGATTGTATCTTTCTTGCAAGAATCTACAGTAAGCAAAGCACATACTAGCAAACTGAACAGGAATATTTTTTTTACCATGCTTTATTTTTTAATAAAACCACCACCAACTAAATCGTTGCCTTCATAGAAAACAGCTGATTGACCAGGTGCAACACCCGATACAGCATCGAGAAAGTCGACCTGCATTGATCCATCCGAATGCATATTCAGCAAACTCATGGAACCATCATGTTTGTAGCGAATTTTGGTGAGTGCACTAAAATCTTCGGGAAGCTCAGCATATTTCATCAAATTCACATCCCGAACCTGCATGCTGTGTTTTATCAACTCCTCTTTCTCACCTAAAATTACCGTGTTTGTCTCCGGATTTATATCGAGCACAAATGCAGGATATCCAAGTGCGATTTCCAATCCTTTTCTTTGTCCAATAGTGTAAAAGGGATAACCGCGATGTTTACCAACGATGGTTCCATCGGAAAGCACAAAATTTCCACCATCCACTTGCTCTTCCAAACCAGGAACTTGTCGTTTCAAAAAGCTGCGGTAATCGTTATCGGGAACAAAGCAAATCTCGTAGCTCTCGCTTTTATTGGCTATATCGACGAAGTCGCTTTCAATGGCCATTTGACGAATATCCGTTTTGTGAAAACCTCCCAATGGGAAACGCGTGCGAGCTAAACTCTCCTGGCTTAATCCCCAAAGCACATACGATTGATCTTTACTTAAATCGAGACCGCGCGAAATAACGTAACGACCGTTGTCTTGCAAACGTTGTTGGGCATAGTGTCCGGTGGCGATGAATTCACAATCGAGCATGTCGGCACGTTTAAGTAGTGCATCCCATTTGATGTGTGTATTACAAAGCACACAAGGATTAGGTGTGCGACCTGCAATGTATTCGTCAACGAAATTATTGATGATGTAATTCCCAAATTCACCACGAATGTCCAAAATGAAATGGGGAAATCCGAAACGAACTGCCAAGCTACGCGCATCGTTAATAGAATCGAGACTGCAGCAACCAGTTTCTTTTTTCCCTCCACCCGAACTAGCGTAATCCCAAGTTTTCATGGTTATTCCAATTACCTCGTAACCTTCTTCATGCAACATCATAGCAGCAACAGAACTGTCTAATCCACCACTCATTGCTACTAATATCTTTCCGTGTTTGCTCATTGTCCAGGTAAAATTTCTTTCTCGTCTTTGTCGAGTTTTTTCAAATTGAGGATGTTCGGTTTGTCCGAAACACCATCTTTAAACACTTCAGTCTCGGTTAAGTTCCCAGTTTCATCAAAATGATACCAAGTTCCTTGACGAATATCATCGATGTAGTTTCCGCTTAACTTCATTTTCCCATTTGCATGGTAGTAAGTCGTTTTTCCGTGTTGTTTTCCTTCCTTGAAAGATGCAGTCAGTCGTTTGCTTCCATCTTCAAAATACTGTCCCCAGAAACCACTTTTTTGATCGTTCAAATAAGATATTTCTTCAGAAACAGAGCCTTCTGGATAATAGATAAACCAAATTCCTTCTCGACGTCCCTTTTTATAAACTTCTCTTGAAAGCACTTGTTTTTGTTCGTTGTAATAGGTCCAAGTAGAATCTTTCTTTTGATCGTAATAATTGCCATCCGAAATTATAAATCCTTTGGGATCAAATCCTTTCGCATGCGAGTGACGGCCTTTATCGGAATAATAGCAGACCATTTTCAAAGCTCCTGTTTCTTGGTAATACCGAAAAACGCCTTCGGGCTGATCGTCCTTGAAATTACCTTCGTATCGTGGAGTTCCGTCCGGAAAGTTCTTTCTCCAAAACCCTTGTTTTTTACCTTGGGCATCGGTTTTATTCAATTCGGTTTGAGCAAATGAACTACTTGTCAAACAAAAAAGAAATAAGTAGAGGAAATGAGATTGAATGTGGCGTATCATAATCGTTTACAAAAATAGTTAAACTTTCAGTACAGAAGATTTATCAAGGTTTTTCTAATTGCAGATCAAATTGATTTGTATTTCCAGCTGCATCAATTGATTCAACCCTTAACGCATGCATTCCCGAATTTAGTTCATCCGGAAAATTATATTTCCAATCTCCCACATTATTTCCGGGTTCTAATAGAATCCAATTTCCATCGAGTTGCGATTGAATTGATGTTATTCCAGAAAGCTGGTCTTTGATTACTAAATGTATGGTGCCAGATGCTGTTGGCTTAACCACGATTTTTTTTCGTTTTTTGCGAATCACCTGCGGAACAACTTTAATTGTTGGAGCAATGGAATCAATGAGCACCTGAAAATCTCCAAATTCGCGAGTTTCTGCTTCAAGCCAATTGTTCGACCATGTGCTTTTTAATCCGTTGTAACTGCTTCCTGATTTTTGTGCAATGATGCATTTACTTTTCAGTGTGTCGTTTTCAATTTGGGGTTTAAACCGAATACGAACAGCTTGATTAATTGGTGTGTATTTACTACCCAATTCAATCATTGGAGAAATACCAGTCAACTGATTATGTCTAATTAATTTGAGCCATGTTGTATCGAATAATGATTCACTTTGGAATTCCGCTTCAAAATCGGACAATGAAACCGTTTGCGGAACACCCGGCAAAAGCATCTGATTATTAGCTTTTCCTTTTTGCTTAAAATTTTCGATTGGAGGAATTTGGCCTTTTACATTGAACGAAAATCGAGTGGAATTTTCATTCAAATCACTCAAAACATAGGTGATAGTATATATTCGATCTTCGTTGAAATAGAAATATCCCCGGTTTCGATTTCGTTTGTAAATACCAATCATCGAATACGAAGGCATTACGCAACGCTGAATTTTACGTTTATTTTGAATACGCTCCGTATAATCGAGATAAGCATTTACACTTCGCGTTTCATCGAAAGAGAACTGATCGAAACGTGCTTGAAATACTTCCTCCGAATCAACTAAAAGCTGAACCTTGTAAATACCAGTTTTATTTCGAAGTTTCCCGATTACATCTCCTCCCTGAAAACCAAAACCCACCCAACCCGAAACTTGAGGCATTTTCACTTTGGGAGGAAGCCCTTTTTTCTTCGTTTTTTTATTGGTAACTATTGGAATGTTGAAACAGCTTTGCACGTTGTTTACTAATCCATACGTTTCCATCGGAAAGACAGAAACAGCCGTAATTTCGGGGGCGGTAACATCCTTTTCGCCATACCCAAAAAATAGTGGATTCAGCACATTTTCGAAACCCTGATCGCGAATTTCGAAATGCAAATGTGGGGCAGTTGATGAACCAGAATTTCCCGTCCAACCGATAAATTGTTGGCGAGTAATTGGGAAATCGGAAGAATCGGGCAGCACATCCACTTCATATTCGCGGCTTTGTTGCTGAATGATGCTTATATATTGGTTGATCGTATCGTTAAATTCGGAAAGATGAGCATAAACGGAAGTGAGTCCATTAGGGTGATTGATATACAATGCATTTCCATATCCCGAAGCAGAAACTTTTATTCGGCTCACATATCCTTTTTCAATGGCAAGAACTGCTTGATTTTTACCCTCCGTTGAAAAATCGATTCCTGAATGAAAATGATTCGGTCTGATTTCGCCAAAACCGGCAGTTACCGTTAAAGGAATAGACATGGGTGCTGAAAAATATCCATCAGGAAGCCACTGAGCGCATAAAGGCATGGCATGAAACACACTAAAAATCAGTACTAAGAGCCTCATAGAAAAGATGAACGTCAACTTGTTGCAAATTATTAGAAGAAAGTCTTAGAATACTGCCAAAAATTAATACTTTTAAGCCCGTTAATTAACACATTAGGCAAAGGCATTATGATCGATCTTCTTGGAGAATCGGCTGTTTTAGAGGGTAAAATCAAGAAATTGATACATTTGCACACCTCGCTTAAAACAGAACACGCTGCTTTAAAGCTTGATAATGAACAGTTAACAATAACCATCAACAAGCAAAAGGAACAAATCCTACAACTTGAGGAAGGAAATAAAGCGTTAAAACTCGCCCAAGCGCTGTTGAATAATTCGGAAACGGAAGATTCGGCAGGACTTAAAGGCAAGATCAATGAGATGATCCGAGACATTGATAAATGTTTGGCCATACTGAATAAATGAACGAAGAACAGATGCAAGAAGTGTCGATAGAATTAAACTTAGCTAACCGCAAATACCCATTAAAGGTAAAAGCGGGCGAAGCTGCTTCTGTTCAAAAAGCTGCCGAATTGATAAATTTCAAGCTACAGGAGCTCGAAACCAAATACGGGGTAAAGGATATTCAGGATTTATATGCAATGACCGCATTGCAGATTACTACTCAAATGATCGAAATCGAGTCGAATGTGACTGGAAATCAAGACGATATTAAAGTCCGTATAAAGGACATGAATACTCTGATTTCACTAGCATTGGAAGAACAATAGCTTTTTTCTTTTTTCAATTTTAGTGTAATGTCCAATTGTTTGTTTAAAATTAAATAAACCATGGAAATACTCATTTATGCAATTGTAGCAGTATTTGGACTCGGAGGAGGCTATGTATTTGCTACAACTGTTTTAAGAAAAAACATCGAGCAAAAAAGTTCGCAGCTAATTCGAGAAGCTGAAGCTGAATCGGAAGTAATGAAGAAAGACAAAATGCTTCAAGCAAAAGAGCGTTTTCTTCAATTAAAGTCTGAACATGAAAAATCGATTCAGGCAAGAAACAACGAAGTAGCGCAATCGGAAAACCGGGCAAAGCAAAAAGAAAGCATGCTTAGCCAAAAGTTGGAAGAAACCAAACGCAAACAAACTGAACTAGATTCTGCCAAAGAGAGTCTAAACCAACAATTAGAGCTTGCAAACAAGAAACAAGCTGAGATAGACAAACAACATCGCAAACAAGTTGAGCAATTGGAAATCATTGCAGGATTATCGGCTGAATCCGCAAAAAGCCAGCTCGTTGAGGCATTGAAAGAAGAAGCCAAAACCGAAGCTGCTTCACACATCAAAGACATCATCGATGAATCGCGCTTAACAGCAAATAAAGAAGCGAAACGTATTGTTGTTCAAACCATTCAGCGTGTTGCTACCGAGCATGCTGTAGAAAATTCCGTTTCTGTTTTCAACATCGAAAACGATGAAGTAAAAGGACGCATCATTGGTCGCGAAGGACGTAACATCCGCGCTATCGAAGCAGCCACTGGCGTTGAGATTATTGTTGACGATACGCCCGAAGCCATCATTTTAAGTTGCTTCGATCCGATTCGCAGAGAAGTTGCTCGTTTGTCCTTACACGTATTGGTAACCGACGGACGTATTCACCCGGCGCGTATCGAAGAGGTTGTTGCCAAGACCAAGCGTCAAATTGAAGAAGAGATCATTGAAACCGGTAAACGTACTTGCATCGATTTGGGAATTCATGGATTGCATCCTGAGTTAACACGTATGGTTGGACGCATGAAATACCGTTCATCTTACGGACAAAACTTACTACAACACTCGCGCGAAGTAGCTAACCTGTGTGCAATTATGGCTGCCGAACTTGGATTGAATGTTAAGATGGCGAAACGTGCAGGATTGCTTCACGATATTGGGAAAGTTCCTGAAGACGAACCAGAATTACCACATGCTATTTTGGGGATGAAGTTGGCCGAGAAATACAAAGAGAAACCGGAAGTTTGCAATGCCATCGGAGCCCACCACGATGAAATTGAAATGAACAGTTTAATTTCTCCGATCATCCAGGTTTGTGATGCTATTTCTGGTGCTCGTCCAGGTGCTCGTCGCGAAATTGTAGAATCGTACATCAAGCGATTGAAAGACATGGAACAATTGGCACTTTCGTATCCGGGAGTTTCAAATACATATGCTATTCAAGCCGGTCGTGAACTCCGTGTGATTGTAGAAAGTGAAAAAGTAAGCGATAAAGATTCCGAAATGCTTTCGTTCAACATCTCTCAAAAGATTCAAAACGAAATGACCTATCCGGGCCAAGTGAAAGTAACGGTAATTCGTGAAACAAGGTCGGTTGCTTATGCGAAATAAGGGATTGAAATGTTAAAACTAGGGAAGAGTAAGCTTAAAACTCTTCCCATTACAAACATTCATATTTCAAGTGATTAAAAAACACTTTAACACTGATTTTTCAAAACACATTATCACACTGGTTACAGGAACGGGTATTGCGCAAGATATTACTTTTCTCTCTGCTCCATTACTTTCTCGCTTTTACGAACCCGAAGACTTTACTGTATTTGCATTATTCTCTTCAACTGCTTCAATTGCTTCTGTTGTTGCTACTACTCGATACGAATTAGCCATTCCATTAACGAAAGATGAGCTTGATGCAAAAATGCATTTTGCGATTGTCTTAATAGAAATGATTAATAGTGGACCTCAAAAATCAACGTAATCATATAGATAGATAATATTATTATTTCTAAGTAAAGAATGTAAAATTTCGAAGAATATAATTCAAAAATAAAATATGCATTATATACTATTCACTCAAAGAAATAATAATTGGATTATTGCATTTTGCTGTTGGCTTACAATTATATCATTATGTTTCATACCCTATATTCCAATTTCAAATTCATTATATATACGAATTGAGGATATTCTATTACCTTTTATAATAATATTATTAATTCCGAATTATAAAGCAATTAAATATTGGTATTTTTTCATATTAATTCTTTGGTCCATTGAGGGAATTATATCGATGAGAATCAATCATAGATTGAATGCATGGAATGACTATACTGAAATATACAAGTTATTTAAGTACTCCACATTTGTATTGCTATTTTATCATTTCTTCAAACAAAAGACAAATATTTTTATACCTACATCTATCATTTTCATAGGATTAATTTTATTTAATTTATTTCACTACTTAAATATTTTTAATTTTAATGAAATAGTTATGCCCATCTATTCAACGAATATAAATCAGTTATTATTTTTCGGGAAAAATTCACTTGGGGGACCTGCAACCAAGAGAATTTTAGGGACGATGGGAAACCCAAATTTAAATGCGATTTTATTTTCGATTTTTTCAGTGTACTATCTAACTTGTAAAAAAGAATATAAAAGGAATTTTTCGTTTTTTTTCTTTTATTTATCTTTTGCAATGATTTTATTCACACAATCTAGAACTGTAATAATTTCAATTACTTTAATAATATTTTTATTTTTCTACATTAACAAAGAATTTTCATGGAAATCTATTTTTAAGATTACAATATTCCTCTTATCAACAGTTCTATTAGTTAGGTATTCAGATCAACATTCATTAAAATATATATCAAATGCAAAACTAAGCTTAGTTGAGAATGGTTCAATTAGAGGGAGAATTGAAATCTGGTCATATTTATGGGAAATGATAAAGAAAAAACCATTTTGGGGATATGGAATTAATAAAGAGTTTTTTTATGTAAATTATCTTTATTCAGAAAATGAATATATCCTAATGACATGGAGATATGGTATCATTGGTTTATTGGGTTATTTAACAATGTTAATGGGACCTATAATCTACTATAGAAATAAAATTAATTTTTATAAATCCCAAAAGGACATTTTTTACTTATTCATTATTTTAATATTTGGAATCAATGCTTTAACGAACAATCCTATATCAGATCCTGTATTACAGTTGTTTTTCGCAATTAGCACAGGTGCTTTTTTATCTCAATTTGAATTGTATGAGAAGAAAACTTAAAATGCTAAAATCAGATTATATGCGTTCTGAGTTTTTTCAAAATGCATTTACTTTAATTTCAGGGACGACAGTTGCTCAATTCATAGCTATTATGTTAACCCCAATTCTCACGAGAATATATTCTACTGAAGATTTTGGTGAATTGAGTTTATTTATGTCTATAACAGGTATATTATCAGTAGTTTCAACCATGCGTTATGAAATGGCTGTAATATTGCCAGAAAAAGAGGATGATGCAATAAATATAATGGCTTTATCTTTCGTAATAGCAACAGCTTGGTCATTGCTTTCATTATTTGCAGTCTATTTATTTGGCGATTTGATTCATGATTTTTGGGGCAAGGATAATAAAATTGGTTACCTATACTTCATTCCATTGGTCATTTTAATACTCGGCTTAATTCAAGTTTTAAATTTTTGGGCAATAAGATTAAAATCATTTAAAAATAATGCCTATTCAAAAATAGGAAATTCCATGGTTAATAATGGAATAGCTCTATCACTTGGGGTTTCAATTAAAGGTTCCTTGGGTTTAGTTTTAGGTTTTATTTTAGCACAGGTAACTAGTTTAATTATCCTTTCAACTACATTGATTAAAAACCGAAAAATATTTTGGGGTCAATTATCATGGAAAAAAATGAAATTGAATGCTTATCGATATAGAAACTTTCCAAAGATTAATACCTCGCATGCATTGGTTGGTAGCGTCCAGGAGAATGGGATTATCTTTTTCATGAAAAGTTTATTCGGCATTTCAGTTTTAGGCAGTTATTCATTTGCATACAGGTTATTAAGTGTTCCAGGTAGTTTAATTAGTTCCGCTATTTCACAAGTATTAATGCAAAAAGCAACAATTTCTATTAACAATGGAGAATCAATAAAACCTATGGTTTTAAAAATTTATAAGATTGTATTTATATTAGGAGCCCCTGTATTTGGATTGTTATTTCTTTTTGCCCCTGATATTTTCGGTTTTATTTTCTCTGAAAAATTTCGTGAAGCAGGTGTAATTGCTCAAATATTAACACCTTGGATGTTTTTAAATTTCATTGCGAACTCAGCTTCTGGAATCCCAATTATTTATAATCAATTGGGAATCCCTTTCATCTTTACGTGTGCTGATATATTATTAAAAATCATATCATTGATTATTGGAGCATATTTCCATAGCTATCACCTTGGATTTACTGTAATGAGTATCTCATGCAGTATTCTATTACTCATTACATTTGCTTGGATATTCAAATTGATTTCCAATCCAAAGCTGAATAGTTATGATTAAAGGAAATGTACCATCAGAAGTTTTTGACCCCATTAAATTTGTCCAATATGTGGCATCATTTAATGAAAATACCGATTTTTATTCGGTCAATGTCAATGCTTCAATATTTCCATTAATGTCATTAAGAAAAAATCATTTTAATTACCTGTTTTCACTACCATATAGTTTATATTCTAGTATCAAACCTGATGATATTAAGGCAGAAATCATCGATTCAATTACTCGTGTAAAATGTGATGTATTAACCATTAATTTCCCCCCTTTTGTTATATTTTCGAATGAAGAAGCAGCGCTATTAGCATCAACATATAATTGTGAATTATCTATAAATACTTGTCATGTTGTAGACACAAAACGTCCAATAGATGAAATAATAAACAATTTTAATTCTACACGAAAGAAACATATTAAACGTTATCAAAAGTTGGGAAAAATAAATGTTTTTCAAACAAAGGAATCCTATTACTTTGAAGAATACTATAACTTGTATATTGATTCTGTTAATCGTTGGGGAATTGATAGCATTGGATATAGCAAAGAGTTAATTGCTAATTTAAATTCAGTTCCAGGCATTAGCATGTGGGTAGCTGAGTTTGAAAACAAAGTTATTTCTGCTATGATTTGTATTTACCATTCAGACCATGTGTTTGATTGGCTTGCGGCTTCCATTATAAACGATGACGTAAAAAAATTATATGCGCCTGTGGCGGTTCAGTTTGAAGTAATTCGTAATGCGTCTGAATTAGGATTAAAATATGTGAATATGGGAGCTAGTGTAGATCTTGCAGGGGTAAGTGATTTTAAGGATTCATGGGGAGCTACTGAATATGAAACGTATACATTTAGAAAACAATCTAGACTCTTTCAAGCATCAAAAAAAATAGTTACTCACTTAAAAAAACTCAGATCTAAATGCTTATAAAATTATTTTACAGGCAGCTAAAAGACTATGTTGCTGCTTATCTGGCGATGGCCCAAATTAAAAAACGATTTCCTTCAACAATTCTTGGAAAAAGGGTAGAAATTATCAATCAAAAAAAACTTGAATTAGGAGAAAATGTCTCTATTCAAGAAAATGTTATTTTACATTGCGGTGGAGCTGATTGGTGCAATAATGAAGGTTCGATAAAAATTGGCAGTCAATCTGTAAT
>CALQJV010000008.1 GCA_943330985.1 Chitinophaga pinensis | reverse complement strand
CCGTTGCTTGTTGATGATAACCTTTTCCATTCGGAGTAATAATGTTTCCAATCAGTTAAATCGCAATGTGGACCTTCTTTCATAATTGTTACGCTTGTTTGGTAACGTTGTTCAATAATGATATCCGATAATATGTCGCTTTTATATGTAATTATTTGCCCCTCAAACTTTTCTCCAAGCTCTGCATTAATTAAAACCGAATCTGTTTCATTGGAGCTAATTATATTGTCCTGATCATAAATTTTAAGCCGATTAATAAAAATCGAAATCTCTTTAAATTCAATAACGGCAATTGTATCAGCATCGATTAATTCACCATCGGAAGCCAAAGAACCGCTATCCGTTTGCTCCATTAAACCCGTTGAATCTTTAACGATATCATTAGCGGAATTACTCAAAATTGGCCCCTTACAAGAGATAAGGAAAGCGATAATAAGGAAATGTAAAATGATTCTAAAACCCATACCATTCGCAATTTCTTGCCAGACTCGATTGTTAAGATTACGAATTAAAACCAATTATTTTCCTGTAAACTCGGCTTTCCGTTTGCCCAGAAATGCCTGTGTTCCTTCTTTGAAATCTTCGGTGTTGAAGCTTGCTCCAAACTCGCGAATTTCGGTATCGAAACCATTTTCATCAAATTGAAAATGTGCATTTACACAGCGAATGATTGCAGCAATGGCGAGAGGTGCTTTGGTTCCAATTTTAGTAAGAATTTCAGTGGACTTCGCGATAAGTTCTTGTTGAGGAACTACATGATTTACCAATCCTAAACGATGTGCTTCTTCAGCACCAATTATATCGGCAGTCATAAGCAATTCAAGGGCTTTGCTTTTACCAATCAATTGCACCAAGCGTTGTGTTCCGGCATAACCGGGAATTAATCCAAGGTTCACTTCGGGCTGACCGAAACGTGCATTTTCTGAAGCGATTCGTAAATGACAAGCCATTGCTAATTCACATCCACCTCCAAGAGCAAATCCATTAACTGCAGCAATTACGGGCTTTGCAGATTGCTCGATGCTCGTAAAAACCTCACCGCCTTCGCGACTTAATCGCTCTCCTTCAATAGAACTAAATGAAGCAAACTCACTGATATCGGCACCTGCAACGAATGATTTTTCGCCTGATCCAGTTAATATCATCCCAAATACATCAGGATTTTTATTTCCTGCGGCTACCGCTTGTCCAATTTCTTGAATGGTTAAATGGTTTAACGCATTAAGCTTATCAGGGCGGTTAATCGTAATGGTTTGGATTCCTTCGTTAATTGAAACGAGAATGTTTTGAAAGCTCATGTATGTTGATTAAGAGTGTATTTTTGGAGTTGCGAAATGCTTGGACGAATGCGTCCTTTGTGATAAAGCATATCGCTATAATTGTAATGTTTGTTTTTGCGAAGTTCTTTTTGTTGTTCTATAGGCAAAGCAATTACCTCTTTGCAAACATCCGAACAGCAGCCATTAAATGCATCTCTGCAGGTATCACACTGAATGAAAAGCAAATTGCAATCTACATTTGCGCAATTGGTATGTGTATCGCAACTTTGGCCGCATTGATGACAATTGCTGAGAATATCATCTGTGATTCGTTCTCCTAATCGTTCGTCGAACACAAAATTCTTTCCTTTGAATTTGGATTCGATGCCCTTTTGTTTGATTTCTTGGGCATACGAAATGATGCCACCATGAAGTTGGTTTACATCTTTAAACCCATGATGACGAAGATATGCCGAAGCTTTTTCGCAACGAATACCACCGGTACAATACATCAACACCTTTTGGTCTTTTTGACCTTTTAAGTTTTCGACAACCCAAGGTAACTCTTCCCGAAATGTATCGACATCGGGCGTTATGGCTCCTTCAAAACGGCCCACTTCGGCTTCATAATGATTGCGCATATCCACCACCACAACACCCGGAACATTCATGGCCTCGTTAAACTCCACTGCCGTTAAGTGATTGCCCACATTGGTAACATCGAATGTAATATCATCTAAGCCATCCGCAACAATCTTTTTCCGAACCTTTACAACCAATTTTATAAATGATTTCCCATCGTCTTCAACAGCAATTTTAAATGGCACATTAGAGAATTCGGGATGAGAATTGATTTGCTTGCGGAATGCTTCAAAATTAGAAGTTGGAACACTCAATTGCGCATTTACTCCTTCATAAGCCAGATAAATTCTTCCTAAAACGCCTAATTCGTTCCACTCGCGATACAATTGATCACGAAATTCATTCGCATTTTCAAGAATAACATAACGATAAAACGAGAGCGTGGTTCGGGGAGTTGTATCGGCCTGAATCTTAGCTCTGAGTTCGTCTTTGTTAATGCGGTTATGAAGAAACATGGCTGTTTTTTGCTGCTAAATTACAAAATCAATTTCCTTGAAATGGAGATACTATCTAAAAATTAGTCGGCAATCAGTTTAACAATTTCTCACTATGGATTTGAATATATCTCAACCTAAAATTCGCCTTAGTTTCTCAATGTTATTCTGTTCCAAAAAGACTTCTTGCTCTTATTCCCGTAATAGCCATAAGCATAGCCATATTCACTTAGAAGCGGGGCTTCGTTTAGGATAAGTGCCATGTTTTTTAATCGCTTCTCTTGATAGAGCTGTTCGGGAATACTTAATAAACGTTTGTCTGTTGTTCCAACTCGAACAACATATAAAAAAGCATCAACCTGATCGGCAATTAAAAGAGCATCCGAAACAAGTCCAACGGGAGCTGTATCAATGATGATATAGTCGTACTGGCTTTTTAACTTCGTAAAGACTTCATTTAATCGGTCTTTCATAATCATCTCCGATGGGTTCGGCGGAATATCACCTGATGGTAAAGCAAACAAACCATCTATGTTCTTTATTGAAATAATCACTGAATCGAGATCCGCAACGTCACCATTTAAATAATTTGTGAGTCCTTGTTGGTTAGGCAATTTTAAGTATTCAAGCAGCTTGGGTGTTCTTAAATCCATTCCCCAGATAAGTACTTTTTTCCCTGTTAAAGCAATTGCGGCGGCGAGATTAATGGAGATAAATGTTTTTCCTTCTTTTGCTACGCTCGATGTAATGGCAATAGTGCGCCCCTTGGTAATGGATGGATCAAATAAAAAGGAGAGGTTTGTCCGCATCGACCTAAATGATTCTAATGCAACACGGTCTTCTTGTCCAGCAAATATCATCGATTCGGAATCTTGTGCGAGTGGAATCTCACCAATAAAAGGCAAATTGAATTTCTCGATATCTTTTTTATCACGCAAACGGGTGTTAAATAAATGACGTATGTAAATTCCGAAAATGGGCAAAAGCAATCCAAGGATAAGCGCCAAGGAATAAATTAGGTTTTTCTTTGGCGTAACAATAAGCCCGGATGAAAATGCCGGATCAAGGATTTGAGTATTTGAAAGTGGAACGGCAAGCGCTATGGATGTTTCCTCGCGTTTCTGTAGAAGGTATAAATACAACGTTTCCTTGATTTGTCGCTGTCGTTCGATTGATCTTGATTCTCTTTCCTTTTTGGGAATCGTTGATATTCTTGCTTGAAGCATTTCCGAACGGCTCGAAATATCTTTAAACTTCATGGTCAAATTGCGCACTTGATTCTCAATGCCTTCTTTGATATTTGCTCGAGAAGCTTGGAGTTGGTTGCTTAAATTAAGCACCCGGGGATTTTCATCTCCCGAACTTAAAAGCAAACGCGAGCGGTCTTGAACGCACTTATTATGTGCCTCAATTTGAGCGGCTAGTCCTTGGTCGGCAATTCCCAAATTAGCGGGAATCAACTCGGTAGCTTGTGGATGTTTATTGAGATAATCTATAATATATTCGCCTATTTTTAATTGGATATAGGCTTCCGATGACTGCTTTTCCGTTTCGTTTGCCGATGATAAAAACAGGTTCGATTCGGTGGGAAGGTCCACCAATTTATTTCCGGTTTTATAATCTTGAGCAGTATTCTCCACTTCCGAAAGCTCTTCGTTCAATAATAGGATTCGTTCTTGAATAAAAGCGGCTGTATTTCTAGCAGCTAAGTTATTGTCTTCAACTTCTATTTGTCGGCGTTCTAAAACAAGCGCATTGAGCATGTTTACAGCTCTTGCTGGAACAGGGTCGGTTAAAGAAAGTCGAATTACATTGGCTTTGTTATTAACCGCTTCTACTTTGAGTTTTTTCTGATAAGCACTAATTGCGGCATCTTCATTTGTGAGCGAAACAAGAAATGTTTTTCCAATATGAGCATTTAAAAATGCTGAAGAAGGTTCGATGGTGAAAGAACCCGATGAATTTGAAACTTTCGTTCCGAATAAATAGATTTCTGAAATATTGTCCTTTTCGGATTCTAACTTATAGGTTTGATTGTTCAGAATCTGAATCGAAAACTGCGATACTTGAGGGATTGACAAACTATCGGAAAATAAAACATTAACCGAAAATGGATAATTGGGGTAATGGTCGATGTGTGTTGGTTGGTGTTTTTCGAGTATGGAAACATTGAGTCGAAATTTCTTGACCAATCCTTTCATTAACGACCGCGATTTAAACACTTCGATTTCATTGTCTAAATTTCCTCGTCCCATGAGGATTCCCAAATCTTCGAACAAAGCCGTTTCATTTAAACCAGAGTTTTTACGATCGTCTTTTACCAAAACCGAAGAACTGGCCTCGTATTGTGGTGTTTTAAAATACAGATAGCCAAACGAAATCGAAAAAGTTAAAACCAGACTTAATAAGAAAAGCGGCCAGCGGTTGGTGTATTTCTGAAGAATTTCATTGATTGGAACAGCAGTTGAATGCTGTTGCTCTGAGAACGAAAAATTCGGGGTTTCTAACTGGCTCATTTGGAAAGAAGTATAATAAAGCTCAGAAGTAAGGACGCACCCGAAATCAGGATTCCGGCCCGAGAGTTTATTGATGCTGAATTTCGTTGCGCACGATTAGGTTCAATATATACCACATCGTTTTGCTTTAAATAATAAACGGGCGAATTTAAAATAGAGGAAGAGGTTAAATCGAGCCTATATGATGTCTTTACACTATCTGTTTCCCGAATAACTAATACATTTTTTCGAATAGCGGTGATGTTCAAATCGCCTGCAATGCCAATGGCTTCAAGTATACTGATGCGCTCGTTGGGAATGGTAAATGTTCCTGGCAAACGAACATCACCCAAAACAGTTACTTTGAAATTAAGTAAACGAATATGTACCACCGGATCTTTAATGTGTGGTTTTAATTTGTCTTTGATTTCCGAAATTAGTTCTGTCCTAGTTAAACCAGAAGCTTGAACATGGCCAATTACGGGCATTACAATGTTTCCATCAGGATCGATGAAATAACCTTGTTGATAAGCAATTCCATTGGTGTAATTGGGCATTTGACTTCCTGTAGAAAGGTCGGGCAAGTTAAATGGAAGTGTCGATTCTAACTCCGAAGCAACAATCTGAACAGAAAGAAAATCGCCTGTTTTGAATGTTAAATCGGAAGCCTTTTGCTCTTGTGCGGACGTTGTTTTGGAAATATCGTTGAAATAAGCAATTTCCTTTCGAGAAGCACAGGCATTTAAGAGCAATGCCAATAAAAAGAGGATTGCTGTATTTGAAAAACTATTGAATAAAATCCGTTTATATACACTCATGAAAATACAAATATAAAAGAATGTTTAAGCGCTTCGTTTTCGACGAACAAGGATGTTGTATAATGCCCGAAAAAAATAACGCGTATCCGTTGTATAAGGGTGTTTGTTTTTCTGATTTAGATAATCTACTTCGGCCTGTTGAACACTTTCTACATCGGCATTTCTATTTAAAGCAACATACGGCGGAATGCATCCGGGTTTGTGTTTCAAACGAAGCGCTTTTAATTCGGAAGGGATGTCTTGAAAATAACGTTGACTTACAGGCCGAACACCAACCAGTTTCATTTCCCCTTTTAAAATATTATAGAATTGTGGTAGTTCATCGAGCCAATACTTTCGCATAAATTTCCCCCAAGGCGTTAATCTAAAGTCGGAGGCGGGTTTCCCTGTATGGGCATATCCATTAAGTTTTAAAACATAATCGTGAAGATATTCAGAATATGGGTGCATGGTACGAAACTTAAACACCCGAATAATCTTACCGTTTTTTCCAATTCTATTCATTTGGATTAAAGGTCCATAATTGGATTTGTGCTTATAAATTGGTGGTTTAATTTTTTTAGCAATAAACCAAGATGTTCCTTGAATAATAAAGTAATCTTCAATCGAAAATCCTGTACAAACAAGCCGGCCAAGCACTTCCGCCTTTGAAAGTAGTTGGCCTTTCCCTTTTGAAAAGAAAAAATAAATTGAACGAAGTCCTTTTATTTTTGGTAAAACCCGAAGAAATAAGAACTCATACAGGAGAATCAGTTTTTTTAATACCGGAACATGGTATAATTTTTTGCGACTTCGACGCGAGGCAAATGTTTCGAAACATCCAACAAACAAATCACCTTGAGCCAAACGTTCATTGATGCTTTCTAAGAAAGGATGAATTAAACGCAAATTGTTTATCCGCTGATTATGAAAAATAAGGTGAGTTTGTTTGCTATCCGACAATTCCTCTTGATCTGTTTCAGAACCAAAAATTCGATAAAATTCGATGTCGATTCGGCTAGAAATGTGCTGTTTTACATCATTTGGTAATTCGAGCATTGGACAATAAACAGATTTTTCTTTTTTTTCAAAGTTAGGAGTTAATTTAGAATGTCATCACTTAATTAACATCTTAAAAAAGGGGTTAGGGCGCGTTGTTTCTCGTTTGTTTTATTTGATCAATGTGGTTCAGATTAAATCTCTTTCTAGTTATGGGTTTGTATACAGGAATTAGGAAATAGAATTGAAAGGCAAAATACAGAGGGTTGATAATTATAGCGCTTGCAAAAAAGATAATCATCATAGCAATAAAAAAATAGATAGATCCTTTCACCCGCATAGTTTCAAAATAGCGTTTTGATGATTTGTAATAACAGAAAAGCAGAAAAGCTATTCCTACTATTCCGAATCGAGAGAGAAAATCGGCAATGCCGTTTACATAAACAAGGTGAGTAAATTCACTGTCTGTTCTATATTTATCCTGCATTCCTATTCCGAATAAAGGGTTTTTAGGAAGATCCATCAGCGCCATTTGCATGGAACCAAATCGTCCTAAAGAGATCGCTTTCTGATCTGTTTCCATTTCGAGATAAACAAAATGTGCTTCTCGTTCTTCAACCTCTTTAAATATTTTATCTCCAACAAGCTCAAGGTTAAAAATAATAGCCCCAAAAATAAGACTTAACGCAAGAAAAATTCCCTTGTATTCGGATCGGAAGTTCACAATAAAAATTGCTGGAATTAAACTAAACAGTATTATGAAAGCCGTTGTTGAAAAGGTGCTAATTGCAGCTAAAAACAAAATGTAAAGTCCTTTATTTAGTGAAAAACGATGTCTCAGTAAATTTATCACAATGGCGATAACTAATAGATTTGCAAAACCCTTGGGCTCCCAGGCGATTCCTGAATTTCTAAACTGCGCATTATCATTTAAAGTGAAAAACAAATTATTGACATACCATGATCCACGATAATCTAGTCCAGGAATCGTGTTTTCGGGTAAGCCCACCAAAAACTTCAGACCTGAATAGCTAATGAGTTGAAATGCAAAAAAGACAAGACTTATTTTAGCACATAAAATAATCAGCTTCTCAAAACGGGAAAACAATTCTTCTCTCAAAATAAGGACAGAGAAAATTCCAGTAAACACTCGAATTATAAAACGCAAACTTGACCAATAATTTATCCATCCGAAATTGATGTAATAAAACGAGGTTAATGCAATATAACCAATCAAGATATAAAGAATACTAGAAGGAATTCTCTGATTGATATGTTTTACACCTATTGTCGCGAAAATAAAAGTAAATACAAGAGTATAATCTGAAATGGCTATTAAATTCCCTTTCGAGCCAAGAAGGACCAATAAAAAAATTAAACACTGTTTATAACTGTTCATTTTCTGATGAAGCAATCGTATTTGCAGGCTTAACCCGCATTAAACGATACGAAAGAATGAAATTCCGAATCGAATTTATATTAAAAATATTTGTGGCAAACGTAATAATAAGTAAAACAACTGCTGTAAATATAGAACTAATTGTAATTGCTGTTTTTGAGCCCGTTGAATAGAAAATATATGAATTAATTATTACGGCTATTAATGCAATGATGTTGAATAAAAACAACAGGAGGCGTGATTTTTTAAAATGAGTGAGTTCTTCAATCATTATAAATTCAATTAAAATAAACATTAAGAAATAAGAAATGATGGTTGAAATGGCCGCTCCCAACATTCCCCATGTAGGAATGAGCAACCAATTTAACAGAATGTTAAGTAGTGCCGAAATGATGTTTACAATAATCACTTGCTTTTTCTTGTTGAAATAAAAATTCTTCGTCGCATTAAACGAATAGTAGCCATAAAATACATGCGAAAATGAAATCAGATAGATAATCTTGAGCCCTTCATCAAAGGCATGATTGCTTGTCATAAAAAACGAAAGCCATATAATTATCGGCACCAAAATAAATGTCAGGATAGGAAAAACAACCATCACGAATTTCTCAATCATAAAAAACATTTCTCTTCCTTTATCGGTTGCAAATGATTTCCATGCAATGGGAGTCCATGCAAGCTGGAATGTATAAACAATGAATGTTAAAATTAAATCGGAGAATTTATACCCATAGCTGTATAAACCTAACTCCTGCCCTGTCGACATAGATTTAAGGAACCAGCGATCAGAAATTGATAAAACGAGAATTGCAAAATTACCAAGGAGTAATGGGCCGCCAAATGCCAATAGTTTTTTAATTAGTGGAAGCGATAATTTCCCAAAAACACGCGATTTCATAAGCGGAAAAAACACGAGTGATGAAAAACAAAATGCGACTAAATAAGCCAATATAACCCCATTAACCCCCAAATCGAATTGCGATACAAATAGCACATTCAACATGCAAAAAAGACCTGTTTGAAACAAAGAAATTAGAAGGTAGCGTTTGGGCTTTTGGTATGCACGACAAACAAGTAAGTAGTTTTCAGTAAAAAGTTTACATAACAATGCAATGAAATAGAGAATCAGCGCTTGGGCAATCAAGTCAAACCCCCGAATTGAAAAAACAGAAATGGTTACAATGAGAATAATTAATCCAATAAATAGCTGTGAGGCAAGAATATTAAAGGATAAAGAAGGGTATTCTGTTTTCTTGAGCTCTGTACGAAACTTCCAAAATGCCGTGTTAAGTCCAAACTGGGAAACACTTCTTAAAAAAGAACCAACAGTAATTATATATTGTAAATTTCCAAATTCTGCTGGGAGCAAGTAATTGGTGTAAATCGGTATCAACAAAAAGCTGATTATTTTGAAAATAATTGGCTCAATGCTGTAAAGCGTGAAATCGCTGATTAATTTTTTAACGTTCATTCAAGATTCGTTGTATGGTTTCGTTGAATGTACTTGCCAATAAGGGCGTTTTCTTTGTTTGAGAAAATAAATAATTGGCTCGTCTTACTTGGATTAAAACAAGCATGTTTAGTAATTTGTTTTCCATGTTCAGGCCTTTTCAATTTGAATTAAATCATGAAAAAAGGCGATAGGATTCATTGTTTCGGAAAGTAGTTTTTCGCGAAGTTCGGAATGTTTTTCTAAAAGTTTATCATTTGACATAAGTTCAGAAATGAATGGCAGAAAATCAAGATCTTCACCTTCCCACATGTAAAGCAAACCTGCAGCTTGTAATCGCCTCAGTGTTCCGGCAAGCAAACTATTGGTATAAACCGCCGGGACTCCAAGCAAAGCAGCTTCTGCGGCCATGGTTGCTCCTTCGCCAATATAGAGGGAGGCTTTCGACAATACCTGATGTAAATCTTCGGGAGGCAATTGAAGTTTATAGGGAATAAATTCTTCGGGCAATTCGCCCTCCGACGAAATAAAGACCTTATAATGTGGCGATAGAATTTCGATTAGCTTTCGTTTTAGAGCCAAGCTTAAACCGCGTTGCCCCCAATCGTGATTCGCACCCCAAGAAACAAATCGAAGAATTACAAAACGATCTTCGATTTTCAATCCAAGCTTTTGCATTGCATTAGCACTTGATTTAAATACCGTTGGGTGTAAATAACACAGCTCCATGAATGAATCGAAACGGCGCTGTTTAGGGCCTAAGTCTTTCTCAAAAACCTGTGGTGTTGCAATTATTGATGTAAACGGTTTGTATAATTTGTGCGAGAGATGCGCACGATCTGTATCGTCAATTGTTATACTTTTTTTTCTTAATATCCATGCTGCATGCGCTGCGTAGGGAGAGGCAAATCCCACAAAAACATCCACCTTTTGAGAAAGTAATCTAATAACAAACTGCAAATCGGTTTTTAGTATGTAGAGCATTTTCCCAATAAAAGAATTGCTGCCTTTTCCTCTCGAAATGAAGGGAATTCCATATGCGTTTAATAGGTCATGGGTACATTCTTTATCGCGTGCAAAAACAATTATTCGATGATTGTTTTCTTGTAACTGCTTAATCATGAATTTAAAATAATGAACATGAGCAGGATGTCCTATGTCGAAAACGATTGTCATGAACGCAGTTTTAAAAATTTTAAAATTCGACGTTTTTGATATTTGCTCACATAGGCCCGAAGTTCATCTGGGAAGCGCTGTTCTGTTTTTACGAAATAGCCATATATCAAACGAAAACCACTTTTTATATTGACTTTCAATGATGTCCTGATAGCTCTTAACACAACATAAATAAATAAGCTTCCGTTTTCCCGCATGCCAATACCATAACGTTTCCAATCAACACTTCGCATGGGTGGACGATCTGTTTGCATTCGAGCTTCATAAATAGTCCGCGTTTTAAGTCCCATGGAATTTGCTAAAACAATCGGATAACTTTCCCAAGCATAATAGATATTTGGTAGTTTAGATCCGGCCTTTTCCCAAAATGTTTTGCGAATGATTCGACCAGAACCCCTAACAGCCATCGGATTGGTTTTAAATCCATCCAAAACTCCCGAACACATCGCCAATTTTGAATCTGCGTCCATTTCTTTTAACAATAGACTCAAGTAATTATCCACAAACTCCGTGTCGCTTCCAATGACCATGAGATACTTGTATTCTTCCTTTAAATTTTGGTTGATATATTCAAATCCTGCATTGTGGGTGTCGGCTAAAACAGGCATACCCAAAGCAGAATAACCTCTATCATTAAGTCGTACCACAAAACAGCCTAATCTTTCAGCTATTTCTGGAGTTTGATCTTTTGAACCATCATCTACAACTACAATATAGGGGACCATTTCTGCAAAACGGAACATGTTCCGAATGCTATTTATAGTTTTTTCCAGGCGAATCTCTTCATTTCTGGCCGGGATGACTATGGGAATGATCATAAAATAACGTCTTGGTAAATTTCCAAATTGTTGCGCAAAACTACTAAAAAGGCTGACAGGAAATTGGATTTGCTTCTTTCTCCTCGCTGTAGAGACGGAACTTAATTTTCGAATAGCTGCTCCCTTAACTTAATTTGATTTATATATTTGCTAGATAATTAATTAACTATGCTCAGAAATTTATCTGTGTTTATACTTATTGTATTTGCTTTAAACGCCAATGCACAAAAAGGGAAATCAATAAAATATTTTGATTGTAATTTAGGCGTTACCAATCCTGTTGAACCATTTGCTCTAGGATATCGCACGCCAACATTTGGTCTTTTTCATGCCAATCTTGGTTATCGATTAATGATTAACGATCGTTTTGGGTATCGATTTATTGCTGGGTATGATAAAATAAGCAATGCAAAGAAAAACAGTCAGCCGTTTAAATCAAACTATATTCGCGGTTCAGTAGAGGCAATGATTGACCTTTCTAAGGTTCTGAACTTTCGTGAATTTACCAACTTTTTTGGTTTGCTTATGCATGGTGGTGTTGGAGCCTCTTTCCTTTCCGGATCCGGGCAATCTATTACAATGGGTCATTTTGTAAACGGAATTACCCTGCAAGGATTTGTTTCTCCTCGGCTTGCATTAAATTTTGACCTTACCCGTGTCAATCACGTGTATCAAAAACGCACATTCGATTTAACCCAACAATACAACGAACTTGGGTTTGATGG
>CALQJV010000007.1 GCA_943330985.1 Chitinophaga pinensis | reverse complement strand
ATTGATCCAACGAGTGGGCAACTTGCCAGTGGTTTGGTAGGTGAAGGACGCATGGCAGAACCTGAAGATATTGTCGTGGCGATCTCTTCCTTTTTTGCGCGCAATCGCTTGATGCACGATAAGAAAATTTTAATGACTGCTGGTCCAACGCAAGAGTCGATAGATGCAGTTCGTTTTATTTCTAATCATTCTTCTGGAAAAATGGGATATGCCTTAGCCGAAGAATTAGCATCTCGTGGTGCTCATGTGGAATTGGTTTCAGGTCCGGTTATGCTTCATGCTGAACATCCCAACATTACGGTGATACCCGTAAAAACTGCCAGTGAAATGTATGATGCCTGTATGAAGCGCTTTTCAGATAAAGATGCTGCCATTCTCACAGCTGCTGTTGCCGATTATCGTCCTGAAACAAAGGTGGAGGGGAAGATGAAAAAGTTGGATCAGAAACTACAGATTCAATTAGAACCAACACAGGATATATTAGCGGCTCTAGGGAATTTAAAACATGAAGGTCAGCTAGTTGCCGGTTTTTCATTAGAAACTTCGGATGGAAAAATGTATGCAGAAAAAAAAATGCAGACTAAACAACTCGACTTCATCGTTCTTAACACCATTACAAAAGAAAATGCTGTTTTTGGAAGTGATTTGAATCAAATTGAGATTGGAAGTCCCGATGGTAAATGGAGAAGCTTTGATCAAAAAACAAAAACGGAAGCAGCCCGCGATATTGCAGATTATCTTAACGAACTTATGTTGCATGCGTAATTTTATTATTGCTCTAGTATTTGTACTTCCATTTGCTATTCAAGCACAGGAACTTAACTGTAAAGTATCGGTATTATCACAAGGAATTCAATTGAGTGATAAGCGTATTTTTACTACACTCGAAACGGCGGTTCGTGAATTTATGAATAACCGTAAATGGACCAACGATCAATTTAAACGCGACGAGCGAATCGAGTGTAATTTAACGTTCAACATTACCAAGTTTACACAACCTGATGAGATGTCGGGAACATTGCAAATTCAAGCAAGACGCCCTGTTTTTAATTCGAATTATGGCTCCTTGATGTTGAATTTCATCGATCAAGATATTTCCTTTCGTTACCTCGAATACCAACCCATCGATTTTGCAGATAACGCTTATGTATCTAGTCTATCGAGTATTATTGGGTATTATGCCTATGTTATTTTAGCCATGGATTACGACAGCTTTAGTTTAGAAGGCGGCACACCTTATTGGCAAAAAGCTCAGCAAACAGTCATTAATGCTCAAACTGATGGAGGGAAAGGATGGAAGGGTTCTGATATTCCACCAAGAAATCGTTTTTGGTTAACCGAAAATTACCTGAATGCTGTCTATCGTCCATTACGCGAAGCCAATTATCTGTATCACCACATGGGCATGGATAATATGTATAGTAAAATGGAAGTTGCGAAACTCTCTATCAAAGACGCTTTAACCAAAATTCAAACGGTTAATAAACAGCGCCCATCATCGTATAATGTCCAATTGTTTTTCAATGCAAAGACAGATGAGTTGGTGAACATTTATAAGCAAGCTAGTCCAACCGAAAAGGAGGATATTTTGAGATTACTCAACGAGCTGGATCCAACCAATTCGAATAAATACGCAAAGATTAATCAGTAAGATTTAATCTTCATTTTCTTCCTTCTCCTGAATATTTTGTGGAGAATCGGAAGTCGTATTCGTTACAACATTGCTTATTTCGGGGTGATGAATTTCTCCGCCTGTATTTCCAGTTTTTGCAAACGAAACAAAGGTTCCGATGCTGAAAATGAGTGTGAAGAAATTGGCCATTCCCGAAAATTTATGTTGGATATGTTCCAAATAGAACGCAATTAGGGCCAAGATTCCCAATGCTTCGGAAAGCCAAAGTGCTAATTCGGCGGCTTCTTCGTGTTCGTGAATTAGACTATGAGATATACCCGGTAATTCCTCCACAATTTCTTCGGCTCCTTCGCCGGTGAAAAACGCGGGTAAAGTAACCAATGCCGAAAAAACCAAAACACCAAATGCTGTTTTTCGCACAATGGGCTGTTTAAGGAAAATCCCAGCAGCCAAAATTAGTAAGCCAATCAATGAACCTACAATAGGCAAATGATTGAAAAGTAAATGAAGATGAGCGTCGTTCATAAGGATGTATTTATTTTGTAAACTTCTATTATTTATTCTTACTATTTACATGCGTTTCATTTCTCATCATTAAAATTTGATGAATAATAATGACAAAAATGGCAATAACAGGAACGGCTTTTAATACGAATGGGATTACAAAATGCTGTTTTAAATAAAGCGGGAAAAGATCGGTAGGCGAGAGACTGCACAGCACAAAACACAGAATAAAAAGTGTTTTATGAAAGTGATTTAACTTCTGTGAGAAAGCCCAAATCAACACGCCTGAAAATGCAATGACGAAAGTGGGGGATTCTGCTTTATGATTAAAAATAACCATCCATATTAAAACCGCACTCATGTATAATATGCGAAACAAGGGAGATTTCCACTGTTTGTAATTAAACAGAGGCAATAACAATACAAGGGCTCCAATTCCTAATATTAGGTTTTTGGGAGCATCCAATCCGAACCAAGAAGTTAACCAACCTTGCACGGATAATCCAACTGAGGCATTCACATCCCAGGATAATAAATTTCCCCAGCTTTTATACAAATAGATAAGTTGTTGCATCGAAATAAAGGCAAGTGGAAGAATTCCAATGAGTATTATCCAGAAAAGTGCCCATCCTGCTGCTTTCCATTTTTGGGGATAAAATAGAAAAAGGATAAAGCCCAACACCCCAAAGATTTTAATGTAAATGGAAAGAGCAATCAGTAAGGCAGCCCATACAATCTGTTTTCGTTCGAGACAGATAAATGTCCAAATAATTAAACCCGCAATGAGTGCATTGCTTTGCGCATTTTGTAAGGATGTTAACGTTTCGATACAACCCAAAGCAAGCATTGGAGCTTTTAAACGATTCTCTATAAATGGAAGTTGTATCAATGCCGAAGCAAGAATCAATGCGTTTAATATATTCCAACAGGATAATCCTATCCAATCAGGAACATAGGCAAATGGCATCATTAAAGCGGCAAAGCTCGGACTGTATTTGAAGAAATCGATATGGTCGCTTAAGTGCTCAATGTAAAGGTCTTTGTTTTCGACTAAATGCCAGAATGAAGTTTTGAAAATAAGGTAATTGTTGTAATGAGTTGGCCAGCCAATTTTAGGAGAAACTTTTGATGATATGATTAAATGAATTGCCGAAAGTAGTCCGAGTAAACCATAAATAATCAACCAAGATTTCGGTTTGGATAAAACAGAACGTATGCTTTCGAAGGTTTGGGGCATCCTGCAAAAGTAAACAATGCATGAAGCAAATGCTCGAAGAAGTTTTCACATATTCAAAAATTCACATTTATATTTCGGTAATTTTGCTCAGTTAATATTTGTTTGTATGACCGTGTTTAAAACGCTAATTCGATTCAGGAACATTTCTTTGATTTTATTTTTTCTTCAAACTTTAGGGCTTTTTGCGCAGGAATATCCTCTCGATCAAAAATCTCCTCAAAGTGCTGTTTTTAAACACTTTTATTATTTGCAGGATGATCATTTTCAGCCAGCAAAAGCCGCCGAAGTATTTGGGAATTCAAGCAAACAGAATCAACAATTGGCTATTCAGTTGAAACAGATTTTTGACAGTCGTGGGTATAAACCCAATTTCGCCAAAATGCCATCCAATCCTGAATACATCGATACATTAGGTCAAAAGCAAGAGTATATTCCCCAACGAGGATTTTCAGATATATACCTTGTTCGTAAAAATGGAAAATGGCAATATTCAATTCATACATTAATAGCTATTCCAGAAATTCACCATTCCATTTTTCCTTTAGGAACAGAAGTGCTGATGAATTTGCTTCCAGGCATGAGCGAAAAAAGTTTTTTAGGTTTAAAAGTTTGGCAATATGTGGGCGTGCTAATTTTATTTTTCCTTGGATTTATTCTTCATAAATTATTTATCATATTGATTGAACGAATTGTTAGACGGATCATTCAAAAAACTAAAATGTCTCTCGAGTTCAGAGAAGCGATTCATAACATGGCCATTCCTTTGAGTTATTTGGTCTTGGTGCAGATAATGCATCGCCTATTTCCTAATTTGCTTTTCCCCAGTAATTATGCGTATTACATTGTATTGGCATTCGATATTGTATTGCCCATTTTTCTAACGATAGCTTTGTATCGATTGGTGAATGTCCTCACACTTATTTTAAAACGACGCGCTGAAATAACTGAAACAACCCTCGATGATCAGTTGGTTCCCTTGTTTCAAAAATCGGCCAAGGTCTTGGTGGTGATATTTGGTTTTGTTGCCGTTTTGAATAATCTCGATTTCAATCTAACTGCGCTCATTGCCGGAGTCTCCATTGGAGGTTTAGCCTTTGCCCTTGCTGCTCAAGATACCATCAAAAACATGTTTGGTTCTTTGATGATTTTTGTGGACAAGCCCTTTCAAATTGGAGATCTTGTTTCGGCCGATGGATTCACGGGTACCATCGAAGAAGTGGGATTCCGATCTACACGCATTCGTACAGGAGCCAATTCACTCATCTCGGTGCCCAATGGAAAACTGGTGGATATGGTGGTAGATAATCTGGGAATGCGTCAATTTAGACGCTACAAAACGTTTATCAATCTCGCATATGATACACCCGTCGACCGAATCGAACTCTACGTGGAAGGTCTTCGCCAAATTGTGCATCTGCATCCACAAACTCGTAATGAAGAAAACGAGATCCACGTAAATGAACTTTCTACAAGTTCAATTAACATATTATTTAATGTGTTTTTTAGTTCAACAACCTGGACGGAAGAATTAAAAGCGCGTCACGAGATAATCATGGAAACCATTCGATTAGCGGATGTTTTGGGTGTGCGTTTTGCCTTTCCAACACAAACGATCCATATCGAAACATTTCCGGAAAAGCAGTCTGTTCAAATCAATCAAAACCAGTCGGACAGTCAAGAAGAGCGTTATGCTAAATATTTTAATGATTTAGAAAATCGGTTCAAAATTCAGCATGATTCAATGACCAACGAGCATTTCGAATAATTTTTTATTAAGTCCAACATAGGAAAAATGAACGATGAACAAAATTACATTGAAATAAACCGAAATTCTTGGAACAACAAAACGGATGCACACTTAAAATCTGAATTTTACGATCTAGACGGATTTCTAAAGGGGAAATCTTCTTTAAATGACATTGAATTAGAATTACTTGGCGACATCAGAGGAAAAACAATTCTTCATTTGCAATGTCATTTTGGTCAAGATTCCATTTCGTTGAGCCGACTGGGTGCTATCGTTACAGGTATTGATTTATCAGACAAAGCCATTGAAACTGCAATGAAAATTGCCAAAAAAACTCAATCGAATACCAAGTTTATTTGTTGCGATATATACGATTTGCCCAACCATCTTAATGAAAAGTTCGATATTGTTTTTACAAGTTACGGAACGATTGGTTGGTTGCCTGACATAAACAAATGGGCTGAAATCGTTTCCCATTTTCTGAAACCCAATGGCCAATTTGTATTTGTAGAGTTTCATCCTGTTGTGTGGATGTTTGACGATAACTTTGAGAAAATAGATTACAGATATTTTAATTCAGGTGCAATTTTAGAATCGGAAACAGGAACCTACGCAGACCGAAATGCTGACATAACACAGTCATATGTTATGTGGAATCACGGGATAAGCGAAGTTCTAAATAGTCTGCTTAAACATGGAATTGAAATAAAATCGTTTGACGAGTATGATTACTCACCTTATAATTGTTTCAACAAGACCATTGAATTTGAACCCAAAAAATATCGAATAGAACATTTTGACGACAAAATTCCGATGGTTTATTCAATTAATGCAATTAGAAAATGATTGAGAATTGAAGGGAATTTTATTTATTGAGCAAAGAATTATGCAATGCTTTTTAAATGAATGAGCATCCCATTTATAATCTCATTAATTAAAAAAATCAGGTCCCGTGCAAAAAAACTTCAGCAGGAAGGCTAAAATAATTTTTCAGTTTTTGAGCCATTTTCAATGTTATTTCGCGTTTACCTGAAAGTATCGCAGACACATGCCCCTTGCTTCCAATTATTGGTTCAAGATCTTTTGCTTTTATTCCTTTTTCTTTCATTTTGTATTTAATGACTTTCAGCGCATCAAGTTCTGGTAATTGATAATGTTTGTCATCAAAATCTTTTACAAGCAATAACAAAAGTTCTAACTCATCTTTTTCTGGAGTGTTAAGCTCAGAATGAAAAATTTCCATCATACGAATTGAAGCACTATTATAATCTTCTTCTGTTTTTAATACTTTCCAATTCATATTTTCAGATTTTATTTGTTAGAATAGTTGTATCAAATGGGATGGTTTGAACATCAATTTTATCGTATTCATTATGAGTTCCAAACCAAATTACATAGGATGCTGCTTGCAAGAAGTTTATTGAAATTACCAATCTAAAGTCATTGCCTTTAATATTAGAAACTACTCTATTATTATTCACAATACTAGCATTTCGATAAACCATTTTAAGTTCATTGAAATTAGAAAATTTATGTCTTGAAAACTCCGTATACCATATCATTAATGGAGTTTCGGCCATTGGATATTTTTTAATATAAAATAGAATCGTTTTCTTGACAAGGACTTTCACTTAGCAAAAATATTCAAAAGTCGTCAAATTGCAAACCTAATTTTATATTAATCTAGATCTGCTAAACTATCATGAAAAAATAATCTTAGCTTTCCATTATTCAGCATTAAAGCAATGTTTCAGAAACTTCAAAAAAGTTTCAACCTTTAGGAGAGGTCAATGACCAACCAACAATCGAATAACTAAGTTCTGTCAATCGAAATAATATGTGGATTGTCACTTGGTCGGTAATCTTGAAGTTTCTTAAGCAGTGTTTCTGGATTCGAATCTACAATGAGCATAGCACGATTGCGTTCGCTAAGGAAATCGTCGGATACCATGCGGTCGGCTTGAGCAATTAAATCATCGTAAAATCCACCCACGTTTAAAACACCAATGGGCTTTTGATGCAATCCCAATTGTCCCCAGGTAAGCATTTCGAATATTTCTTCCATGGTTCCAAATCCACCGGGCATGGTAATAATTCCATCCGATTCTTCATGCATCATGAGTTTCCGTTGATGCATATTCTCAACAACCACCATTTTGGTAATGCCTGTGTGGCCAACTTCCAAATCGTTCAGAAAACCTGGAATAACACCCAAAACTTCCCCGCCATGTTGCATGGTAGAACTGGCAATTATGCCCATCAATCCAACACTTCCTCCACCATATACTAAGCGAATTTTCTGTTCAGCCATTAATTGTCCCAATTGAGCAGCCGCTTCGGCATAAACAGGTTTATTTCCTTTTCTAGATCCGCAATACACAACAATCGATTTCATAAATGATTATTTAAGAGGTGAATTCGCATGTTTTGGATAAAAAACTAGCGAACAAAATGTATTTGTTTAAACTCAACTGTTCTAAAACCAAAGAAAAAAAATCCTTAAAAAAGCTGGTGAATTGTTGATTTAAGATAATCCTAAAATGCGTTTAATAATGCGTAATTTATGAGAATATTTGCCGGTTTCTTCATTGAAAATTCCCTGGTGGTCGATGCGGTCGATACGCACTTTTCCAGAAGCATGAATTATTTTTCCTTGGCCTAAGAGAATTCCCACATGGATAATTTTACCCTCATCATTGTCGAAAAATGCCAAGTCGCCAGGTTCCGCTTCTTCTATAAAACCCAGTGTTATACCTTGATCGGCTTGTTGGTATGCATCGCGTTGCAACTTTTGTCCGGCCAATTTGTAAACCACCTGCGTGAAGCCTGAACAATCAATTCCTAAGGGAGAACGGCCGCCCCAGAGGTAAGGAGCGTTCAGAAATGTGTAAGCCGAATCGGCCACGAACTCATTAATATGGCCATGTTTGATAGTGTTTGTTTGTCCGTCGTAGGCATATTCGAATCCTTCTAAATTACATGTTTTACCATCGAAGTAGGGGAGTGAACTTCCAATAACAACGGGCTGATAAAATCCGCGTTCGGTATCTTCGAGCACATACATCAATTCCATGGTTGAGGTAATCTCGCGCGCTTCCAATTCATTGAATGTTTCGAACGAAATTTCCTGACATTGTTTGAAATCAATCCAGCATTCGTAATTATCGAAGGCGCATCGGATGTATAACCAATTATCTTGTCGACGCAACACCGTAAAGTGTTCGCCAAAAAGCAATTGAGTAATCATCTCACTTTTATCGCTGGGTTCTATGCGACCCGGAATAACACTGAGGTTACAAATGCCGAATTGAATTCGAATTTCGGAAAGTCCGTTTAACACCGCTTAAAGTTTTTCGATCACAATTGCTGAAGCGCCACCGCCACCATTGCAAATAGCAGCAACACCGTATTTTCCTGAATTTTGATCCAATACATTGATGAGTGTAGCAATGATTCTTGCACCGGAAGTTCCAAGTGGGTGCCCCAAGGCAACAGCACCACCATTTACATTCACTTTATTGGAATCTAATCCTAAGATTTTATTATTAGCCAAAGCTACCACTGAAAATGCTTCGTTTATTTCATAAAAATCGATGTCGGATGCAGAAAGACCTGCTTTTGCAATTGCCAAAGGAATTGCTTTTGCGGGCGCAGTTGTGAAATATTCTGGCGCTTGTTGCGCATCAGCAAAACTGCGAATTGCTGCAATCGGTTTTAATCCAAGTTCCGCTGCTTTCGATGCACTCATCAACACTAAGGCAACAGCACCATCGTTTAATGTCGAAGCGTTTGCCGCAGTTACCGTTCCTTCTTTATCGAAAACGGGAGCAAGTGTTGGTACTTTATCAAATTTGATATTTTTGTATTCTTCATCTTCTGAAATCACAATCGGATCGCCTTTGCGCTGAGGAATGCTAACTGAAACAATTTCGTTTTTGAACTTTCCTGCTTCCACAGCTGCTGCCGAACGTTTGTATGATTCAATCGCAAATGCATCTTGTTCTTCGCGGGTAATATTGTTCTCACGTGCGCAAAGTTCTGCCGCAGAGCCCATGTGGTAATTCTTATACACATCCCAAAGTCCGTCTTTTACCAACCCATCCATGATTTGTCCGTGACCAAGACGATACCCATTACGTGCTTTGTCGAGGTAATAAGGTACGTTCGACATGCTTTCCATTCCACCGGCAACCACAATTTCGTTTGCCCCCGATTGAATTGTTTGTGCCGCAAGCATCACCGCTTTCATAGCCGAAGCACATACTTTATTGATTGTAGTACTTGGAATTGTATTAGGTAAGCCAGCAAAAGTAGCCGCTTGGGTTGCAGGTGCTTGTCCTAAATTGGCCGACAACACATTGCCCATAAAAACTTCTTGAATCTGATTGGGATTTATTCCGGCACGTTCAACGGCGCCTTTGATTGCAGCAGCTCCTAGTTGTGTAGCAGAAAGTCCGGCCAAAGAACCGTTAAAACTTCCAATTGGAGTACGAGCAGCAGCAATGATTACAACTTCATTCATGGTGTATAGTAAGTTTGATTTTAAAACGTTGCAAACTTAATTGATTTCTATTATTAAAATGATATGATTGGGATTTTGGAGAATCGTTTTTCCTAAGAGTGGTTTTTACAGGATTTTCGCAATGCGTGCGAGTTCTTCAGATTTCGAGATAAGCCAATGGAGGTCGGCGGCGGGTTTGGTTGCACAAATATCTTTATGGATTGATAGTGTGATGGGTTGATTTCGCATTTTCAACTTCATCAGTTTATTGATTACCTGAATGAAATTGGAATAGGTTTCTTTTTGAAAATCGGAAATGAACTTATTCCTCCGCAAGTAAATTCGAAAAGCATCAACCAGCGATAAAAATGCATCAAACTCGTTCATCTCATAATACACTTTCATCAACAAGGACTTTGAATCAAGGTGGTAATACACATCATTAAATTCAACCCGAAGCAACATGCGCAAGGCTTTGTCATTTTCCTTTTTAGTGAAATGAATCCAAGCCATACTATATGTGTAGGCGTTTTCGCTGAATTCAGGATTTAACTTTTCACGAAATTCTTCGATAAATCCATTCACCCATTCTACTTCACCCAAACGAAGTCCGGTAGTAACAATGTTTTTGAAATCGGGCTGACTCACATAATTGCCTTCAAAAATCAATTCATTATCGACCATCAATTGATACAGTTCGAAAATGTCTTTGAGCGCATTGGAATCACCTTGGTTAATTCGTTTGATGCAGTAATTTTGAGCAAATACATACATTCCACGTTGTTCGGTTTGACTGAACAACTTGCTATGTTCGCGTAAACTACTTAGTAATTGGTAGTAGTTTGGTTTGTTTTCGGGATCGGTAAGGGCTTTGTGAATAAAACGATAAATACGAATAACCGGGACAAAATCGAAGCTTGCATTTTCGAGGTACTTCACCATTTCATCGAAGAAACTCAGGTTGTATTCAACACTCAGAATATTTCTTCGGTTTATCATTTCGCAATAGTAACGGAAACCTTTGGCCAAATAGGTGATTTCCAAATTATCGATAACCTCTTGCAACGATGAATCGAAAGCACGATTGCGTTTTTCGGAGGTGTATTGATAGGATAACTCGCTTATTTTATGTTGGTTGAAATAGTATTCAGCATCACGAAAAGGCGATTTGTCGTTAATAGCTTGAATGGAATCGAGTTCTTGCAGGAAATATTTGTCCTGGTTTCGTTGATTTAACGATTCAAGAAGAAAGTATTTTTTCCCGAATTCATTTTTGTTGTATTCATTGTAAGCAAGAAACTCTTCCAATAATTTGGTAAGATCGCTTTGCATGTAACGAAACTTCTGATCCTCAAAAACTTCCTTAGGATAATGTTTCTTGAAAAAAGTTTCCCTTTCTAATTTAGGGCTTTCGAAATGACCTTGGTATTCGGAAATATTTTTTAATAAAACAATCAGGGTCTCGTTTTTATTGAAAAATTCGGAAGCGGTAAATGCTTGAAACTCCTTCAATTCTTTTTTTGAAAGCGATTTTAATAAGAGGATGAGTTTGCTCTGTTGCATAAGATTTACTTATCTACAAAAATAGTTGAAACTAGATGCCTTTCACATCTTGAAAAGAAATGAATAGTTTCGATTAGTCGACAGGTGCTAAGTTTTGTATGAACGTACAATTGAAATCAGGTAATTGGAATTCACTAGGATTCTCTTCAATTTCCATTTTCTTAAAATGTATTTTTTCCGATAATTGGAAAAATATGTTTGTAAAACCTGTTGTTCTTTCTTCTATATTTGAATATTAACCAAAACTTCAAGCTATGAATCGCAGCTCTTCTTTCAAACTCATCCTTGTTTTAATTGCAGTCTTTCAAACACTTTTCATAGCTGCATCAAGCAATACAGAATCTAATTCAACGGTTTATTTAACCTTGTTAAACGATGGCCGTTTTGATGCATCTTCAGATTTGCATGTTCGTTTTCAGATCGAAAGTCAGAATCGTTTCCAGAAGATGGAAGTGAATTCAAGCCAAGCGAATAATTCGGTTCGAACTAATCAACTTAAAGATGGTAAAGTGGATGTGGATATTATAATTCGTGGCGGAGCGCTAACACCTTTGTTATTGCCATATTCCATTAAGCCATCTATTCGTATTGAAATAGCAGATGTTCATTTTATCACTGTCGATAATATTTCTGGTGTTTATCAAGGAAATGCGGAACCACATCAAAACAATGATATTCATTTTACCAAGTTGCAAGTTTTTACTGGCGATGAAACAGCAACAGAAACAAACAGTCTACAAGCCAAGTTGGATTATTCAACACCGATCATTTCTGTACAAAATAGTCAGCAAATCAGAGGCAACACTGTATCCGATTTGCTAGTTTATCCAAACCCTGTTCAAGACGGAAATTTATTTTTACAAATTCCTGAATCGCTTCAAAACAACGTATCCATTTCCATTTGCAATGTGTTAGGAGCTTTGGTAAAACGAGTTCAACCAGAATCTAGTTTAAGTTCGCCGCTCCATGTAGATTTATCGGGATTAAATCCAGGAATTTATTTTGTGCGTGTTCAATCGGGCCAAACGGAAATTGTAAAGAAGTTCAAT
>CALQJV010000006.1 GCA_943330985.1 Chitinophaga pinensis | reverse complement strand
TTTCGGATCTTTCTCTATCTCTGCTCGCGCAGCTCGTAAAGGACGTAATCCACAAACTGGTAAAGAAATTAAAATCGCTGCTAAAAAAGTGGTTAAATTCAAAGCTGGTACTGAATTATCTGGTAAAGTGAAATAATTCACCACCAAATTAATTGATTATAAAAAACCCTCCTTTTGGAGGGTTTTTTATTTTTGTACCGCCAACAAACTATGAATAAGTTAGAAAAAATAGCGCAGTTCGACCCCAATGGACCGGGGCAATTAGGAAGCAACCTTTTTGGTTTGCCATTCGATGCAGAGGAGTCCGAAATTATTATTATTCCTGTTCCCTGGGAAGTTACCGTCAGCTATGCAGGCGGAACTGCAAATGGACCTTCTTCCATATTAGAAGCTAGTTTACAGGTTGATTTATTCGATCCCGATGCTCCTGAAGCTTGGAAATTGGGCATTCATTTATTGGAAGAAAATGCTGAGATCAAAGACCAAAGTTTGGTATTACGCGATCGAGCGGAGAAACATATCGAATCGCTTGCTTCGGGAATTCCGCAAGAACATGAAAATGAGCTTTTAACCAGCATCGATCAAGCATGTGAAAACATGAATGCCTTTGTTTCTTCGGAATGTGAGAAATGGTTAAGTGCTGGTAAAATAGTAGGATTGCTTGGAGGCGACCACAGTACACCACTTGGTTTTATGCAGGCATTATCGAAACACTACCCTTCCTTTGGTATTTTGCAAATTGATGCGCACATGGATCTTCGCATTGCTTACGAAGGATTTACCTATTCGCACGCATCAATAATGTATAATGCACTTAAAATAAATCAGGTAAGCAAACTTGTTCAGGTAGGTATTCGTGATTATTGCGAGGAAGAAATTCAGGTGATGCGCAACGAAGGCGAACGTGTGAAAACCTATTTCGATGACCAGCTAAAATTTGATGCATACCAGGGAAAACTTTGGCACAATCAAGTTAACGAAATTATTGCTCAACTTCCTCAGCATGTTTATGTGAGTTTCGATATTGATGGATTGGACCCGAAACTTTGTCCCAACACCGGAACACCTGTAGCTGGCGGTTTGGAATACCATCAAGCTATTTACCTTCTGAGTGCTTTGGCGAAGAGCGGTAAAAAGATTATTGGATTTGATTTGAATGAAGTTGCTCCTGGCGAAGACGAATGGGATGCAAATGTTGGTGCGCGACTTCTTTTTAAACTATGCGCTTTTACTGGGATATCGAAAGGGCTTTTTGCTGCTGCTCGTTAAATCACGGAGCAATTCTGGAGCGATCCCAAATACCTTCCGAAAGTGTAAAACATATACGGTCGTGTAATCGGTTTTCGCGGCCTTGCCAAAATTCCATGTAATCAGCTTGTAAAATATATCCTCCCCAATGCGGTGGACGAGGAACATCTTTGCCATCGAAAAGCGCTGTATAATGCAATTCATTTTCTTCTAACTCTTTTCGTGAATGAATTGATTTACTCTGCGGTGAAGACCAAGCACCAATTTGACTTCCTCTTGGGCGTTTTGCAAAATAACTATCCGAAACTTGTTCATCAATCTTTCGCAAAACACCTTCAATTCGAATTTGACGTTCAAGTTCTGGCCAGAAAAACGTAGCACTTCCAAAAGGATTTAATTCGATTTCGTTTCCTTTACGGCTAAGGTAATTGGTGTAAAAAACAATGCCCTCTTCTAGAATTTCTCGCAATAAAACGATGCGCATAGATGGCCTTTGTTGAGCATTTACAGTTGCCAACATCATTGCATTAGGCTCTACAATTTCTGCTTTTAATGACTCATCGAACCAAAAGCGAAATTGCTGAATTGGATTATCGGAAATATGCTGTTCATCTAACTTTTCCTTTCTATATTCTTTTCTCAGCGCTAATATCTTATCCAACATCGTTCTATTTTTTGATATACGAAATTGAGAAAAATGCGCATACGAAATCTCAAACACACTTATTTTTTATAAAACGATGGATTTGATTTTCAAAACGGTTTGGCGAAGATGCCTTGCTATGTTTGCGAGTAACTTTATTCGATCATACTCGTTCAAGAAACAAATTGAATGCATCATGAATAAAAATCAACAATTGCCAGAAAAAGGGAAAGTAATGCTTTCCGAACCCTTTTTACAAGATTCGCTTTTTCAACGATCGGTAGTGCTTTTAGCCGAAAATACAGAGAAAGGCGCGATGGGCTTTATTTTAAATAAACCCGTAGGATATAAGATTAACGAATTAGTTCAAGAGTTTCCAGAGTTCGATTGCCCTGTATATTTTGGAGGACCAGTTGATAGCAACTCGCTTTTTTTTATTCATACAGTCCCCCATTTAATAGATAGTGCATTTGAAATTTCTGATGGGATCCACTATGGTGGCAATTATGAAAAACTCACCCAGATGGCCTCCATTGGACTTATTCAACCCGATCAAGTTCGTTTTTTTGCGGGATATTCGGGTTGGGATTCTGGCCAGTTAAATTTTGAAATGGAAGAAGATTCTTGGTTGATTTTTGACCGTCCCGAAAAACTCTTGAATATGCAGCCCGAAAATTTATGGCGAGATATTCTTAAACAAAGTAAAAGCAAACATGCTATTTGGTCGAATTATCCAGAAAATCCTAGACTCAACTAAAATGCAAATAGTTGGAAAAGGCATCCATAATATTTCGTGAAACCGTGCTAAAATAACGACGTTCTTTAAACGCGATTACCCATCTTACTCCTTGAATAGCATTGCTTAAAAAAACTTCCTCTGCTCGATAGAAATCGTCTGTCAAAACTATAGCCTCATCCACTTGGTATTCATTATCACGAAGCCATTTGATGAGGTTTTTTCGCATTACACCGGGTAATATACCTTCGGAGATTGGAGGAGTTAAAATTCGTTTGTTCGGTAAAACCAAAAAGATATTGGAATTGGAAGATTCGCAAATTCGACCATGTTCATTTAATATGATTGAATCGTCCCAATTGTTTTCACGGGCATAACGCGCGGCCAAAACATACAACAAACCATTCGATGACTTGATTCCAGATAGACTGTTAATTGGTTTTCTAATTTCAGAATACAATCCCAAACGCACACCCTTTTCATTTTTGATAAGTAAAGGATTAATTGCTTCTGCAGTAATTAAATAGCTGCAATTGTCGCTCGAAGGTTTATAAAATCCTCCTGCATCGCGAAAAACGGTTAACCGAATTCGTGCATCTACCAATTCATTTTGTTTGCATAATTCGAGCATCAAATCACAAATCTGCAAAGGATTAAAAAACGTTGTATCCAGCCCAAGAGTGAACATGCCGCTTACTAAACGCTCCAGATGATCGTCAATATAGATTAATGTTCCATCTTGAAACCGAACACTTTCAAAAAGTCCATCTCCATATAAAAAACTACGGTTTTCCGGACCCATGTTCCATACGTTTTTCTCAAGAAATTGGCCGTTAAAACAAATGATTGAGCTCATTGTGGTAAACATTCAAAAAGTTGATCTAATGAAGGATTCGCTGGCAATTGAAATCCTTTTACTCCTGCGCCTTCGGAAGCTTGAACATCACGTAATTTATCACCTATCATAAAGCATTGCTCAGGATCCAACTGAAATCGGGCAATAGCTTTTTCGATTAACAAACTTTTGGGCTTTCGGCAAAGGCATTCACCAAAATCGGGATGATGCGGACAATAATATATTTCGTCCAAATAAATACCATGACCCGAAAGTTCTTCTTTTAAGAATGCATGACAGGCCTCAACCAATTCGTGGTTATACAATCCTTTTGCAATTCCAGCCTGATTGGTTATGATGATGATTTTATATCCTCGACGTTTCACTTCGAAGAGAAATGGAATAAGTTCCGGCAAAATCTCAAACTCTTCGTAACGAAGAATGTAATCGCCAAGTTCTTTATTAACGATACCATCACGATCTAAAAACACCGCTTTATTCATAACCTAAAAAATGCTTAAAATGTGCTGAATAAATTCCTGCGCAATTGATGGACTTAGAATTAGTGTGAATAGCATTCCAAAAAAACCACCCCATAAATGCGCATCGTGGTTGATGTTATCGGATTGACGATTGCCCATATACATACTATACGCAACATACAAAGCGGACCAAAGTATTGCAGGTAATGGCAAAATGCCATACAAGTAAATTTTCATAAACGGGCCGAAAACAACACTCGAAAACATCACCGCCGCCACTGCACCTGAAGCACCAACAGCGTTATACCAATGGTCTTCTTTGTGTTTTTGAAACGTACTAATGGAGGAAATGATTACAGCTCCAAAATAAAGTACGAGGTATATGATTGGGGAAATATCTCCGAAATGAAAGGCTAAATTCGATTCAACAAATTGCCCGAATGAATATAACACAAGCATATTCACAATGAGATGCATCCAATCGGCATGGAGAAAAGCATGGGTAATAAATCGATACCACTGGTTCCGATGCTTGATCATGTATGCGTTAAATTGGAAACGCGCCATCAAATCCGAACGATTAAACGTTAGAATAGATATGACTGAGGTGACCAGAATAATGGGCAGTGTTAGATGAATCATGCTGCAAAGATATAGAGCTAATTCGGCACATCTTATAGATGTTTACGAATATTCTTAAAATAAAATTTGATGCTTCAAACTGCCGCGATCTGACAATTTAAGGCTTCGCTCCCAATCGACTCAAACCAATATAAGCATCTTCGAACCGGGAATTAATTGATAAGGCCTTACGATACTCTGAAATTGCACCTGCTTTATCGCCCTTCTTTTCTTTACATACTCCTTGCATATATACAGCCGCCGGATAATTCCCGTTAACTATTGCTGCTTTTTCAAAGAAAGGCAAAGCACTTGTGGGATCCGACTTATATTCTACATGAATAAAACCCATGTTATAATACGCATTAGCAAATTTTTTATCGATACTCACTAATTCCTCGTATGTTTCCATGGCTTTATCGAGTTGCCCGGTTCCCTGGTAAAACATCCCCAAGTTGTAACGTATAAGTGAATTCTTAGGATCGAGTCGTAAAGCCGATTGATAATAATCAATAGCTCTTGGATTTTGTGCACTCGCGTATATCAAACCAATTTGTTCGAACGCAAGCACATTCTTGGGATCTTGTTCAATTGCGGTCATAAAACTCGAAACAGCCAAACTTGTGTCGCCCGATTCTTTATATATAACCCCTTTGAGATAATACGCTTTGGGATTTGACTTTTCTATTTTAAGTACTTCGTTTATTTCATTGATTGCCTCTTGCCTCATTTCAACATACAGAAAAAGTTCGGCAAGTTTCATGTGAGCATCCTTGTTTGATACATCCAATTTAATGGCCCTTTCTAATGCTTGACGCGTATACCGAGTTTGGTTCGTCATTAAATAAACATCAGCCAATGTGATGAAATAATTGGATTTGCTTGAATCGAGCGATATTAATCGCTTCATATCATGCAAAGCTGAATCGGGCCTGTTATGTGAAATGTATAATTTGGCTCGCGCATGAAGCGCATCGGTATTATTCGAATCTTTTGACAAAGCGGCATTTATACCTACAGATGTTGAAAGATCTAATTGACCTATCTCCGTGCATGAAAAAAAACACATCATGCATATAGTCAAATTGAATAAAATAAAGGGAACCCGCATATAAAATCAAGGTGAATTTCAGCGGGGAAATTACCTAAAATAAACTTCCCCCAAATTGAGAATTTGAGGGAAGTTCATATTCTTTTAGATCAAGCTTTTTCTAAACTTGGAACTACTACACCCGAAATAGCCACTCTAATGCGTGCATCAATCTCCTCCATCAATTCAGGATTATCTCCCAAAAGTGTTTTAACTGAATCGCGGCCTTGGCCCAACTTGGTGTCTTCGTAACTAAACCAAGATCCACTCTTTTTAATAATGTTGTTGTCTACACCCAAATCGATGATTTCCCCAACACGCGAAATTCCTTCTCCATAGATGATATCAAATTCTGCAGTACGAAATGGTGGCGCAACTTTATTTTTTACCACTTTCACACGCGTTCTATTTCCTACGACAGTTTCCCCGTCTTTAATTTGGCCAATTCGACGGATATCTAGTCGGATTGATGCATAAAACTTCAATGCATTACCGCCCGTTGTGGTTTCTGGATTACCAAACATCACCCCAATTTTCTCGCGTAACTGATTGATAAATATACATGTACTTCCAGTTCTGGAAATATTTGCTGTGAGTTTACGAAGAGCTTGAGACATCAATCTAGCATGCAATCCCATCTTGGAATCGCCCATTTCTCCTTCTATTTCGCTCTTAGGAGTTAAGGCAGCTACGGAGTCAATTACGATGATATCGATAGCACCAGAACGGATCAGATTATCAGCAATTTCTAAGGCTTGCTCCCCATTGTCGGGTTGTGAAATCAAGAGATTTTCAACATCCACACCCAATTTTTCGGCGTAACTGCGATCAAATGCATGTTCTGCATCGATGATTGCTGCAATACCTCCTGCGCGCTGAGACTCAGCAATAGCGTGGATTGCAAGTGTTGTTTTACCCGAAGATTCCGGTCCATATATCTCGATAATTCTTCCTTTAGGGAAACCCTGAACACCCAAAGCCAAATCAAGCGAAAGCGATCCTGTATGAATCACTTCCATCGATTCTATTGGGCTATCACCCATCTTCATGATTGTTCCCTTGCCGTATGTTTTATCGATTTTATCAATAATAACCTGAAGCGCTTTCAGCTTCTCTGTATTCAAATCTTTGCTCATGTGATTTATTTTTCTGTTTGTTTGCCACAAAATACGTCAAAAGTCGGATGCGCGCATTCATTTTTTTAAAAAAAAACTATAAATGTTATGATCATTGTTGTAAAAAAGCATGGAAATGCACGTCAAACAAGCAAATTACACATTAAATAATTTGTGCTGTGTGATTTTTAGTATCCACCTTTTCGATTATATCGAGAATGAATCCATCATCACCTATAATAAATGTTGTTCTATTTATACCCATGTACTCTTTTCCCATGAACTTTTTCAAGCCCCAAACACCATAATCTTCAGCCACTTTTTTATCAGTATCGGCAATTAGTCTAAAGGGCAAGTTGTATTTCTCGATGAATTTCAGATGCGCTTTTCCAGCATCAGGACTAACACCAATCACATCAAATCCCTGATTCGAAATTTCGGAGTAATTATCTCTTAAATTACAAGCTTCGGCTGTACAACCTGGCGTATCGTCTTTTGGGTAGAAATACAGAATTACTTTTTTGCCTGCATATTGATCGAGAGAAATCGGATTTCCAAGCTGATCGTTTGCTGAAATGGCTGGAGCTTTATCGCCTTTTTTGAGTGTCGTCATAAAATATCGTTTGTGATTTTTTTAAATAAACCGCTTTTACCCCATTTTGTTCAACCTGTTTTCGGCCTTCATTTTCTTTGAATAAAAAGCGCAAACTTCTGTTAAGCCGCATTCTGAACATTTCGGAGAACGGGCTGTACAAACATATCGACCATGTAAGATGATCCAATGATGAGCAATTGGAACAATTTCTTTGGGCAAGTACTTCATCAATTGCAATTCAGCTTGCAGCGGATTTTTGGCTCCAACAGTCAACCCAATTCTTGCAGAAACCCTAAAAACATGGGTATCAACTGCCATTGTTGGTAAATTATAGACCACCGAAGCAATTACATTCGCTGTTTTACGACCAACTCCAGGAAGTTTCATTAACTCTTCGACCTTCGACGGAACGATGTTCTGGAAGTTATGGGTGAGAATTTGAGCCATACCTACCAAATGCTTCGCTTTATTGTTGGGATATGAAATGGATCTGATGAGCGAAAACACTTCATCAACAGATGCTTCCGATAAAGTTAAGGCATCCGGAAACCGTTTAAAAAAGGTGGGCGTTGTTAAATTTACTCGCTTATCAGTGCATTGAGCCGAAAGAATAACCGCCACTAATAATTCAAATGGATTTGAATACACCAACTCCGTTTCGGCGATGGGATTATGTTGAGAGAAGTACTGAATGATGAATTGATATCGTTCTTTGCGCGTCATAAAAATAAAAAAATCCCGATTTACAAAAAATCGGGATTGGGTTAATTTAAAAAAATTGTTCGAGAGTACGCTTAGTTTTTTACAATGTCCAAAACAATTCCTCTAGAAGGAATTTTATGAATTTGAAGTGATGCAGAATAAGCAAGCAAAGATTTCACGATACCCGGATTGGGGATTTCGGTTAAATTATCAAGTGCTTTTTGTGTAGCTTGAATGTTTTCAAGTTCAAGTTCCAGTTCAGGATGATCTTTAAGTTCTGCCTTGAATTCTACTGCTTCATTGGAATTCATTTCATTGTATGCGAAGCGAATGATGTCGTTGTGAGTAAAAAGTTTCTGCATAGTTTTAATTAAAGTTCACAAGAAAAACGACAGCTCTATTTGTTTATTGCATTCTTATAAAAAAATAAATTTTATTTCTCATTACATAAAATTGAGGAAAATGGATGTAAGTGAGACATGAAAATTTGCGAAAACAAAGGAAACATTCTTTCTATATTGCAGACTCAGATTAATGAAAATAGCAAATAAAATAATCCTGCGTTTAATAACATGTTTTATGTTGCTCGCCTCTTTTATAGAGGCAACAGCGCAAAGTTTGTCGTTTGAACAAGTATCCTCTCAAAAATGGCTGTATCAACGAAATATTTCCTGTTTAACACAAGATAAACAAGGATATATCTGGTTTGGCACAAACAATGGAGTTTATCGTTTTGATGGTTATACAGTAAAAGAATATCGCAGAGATGCTCACAATTTAAACAGTTTAATTCATAATAATGTTAACTGTATTTATGCTGGGAAAGATGGATTTATTTGGATTGGAACCTGGGGAGGTTTAACAAGATTCGACCCTGCGATGCAGATTTTTACGCATTATAAACATGACCCAAAAAATTTAAAAACCATTTCCAATAATGATATTCGTGCAATAGAGGAAGATAAAGATGGAAATCTATGGCTAGGGACATTTGGTGGGGGTATTAACCGCTTAAGAAAAGCAACAAACGTTTTTGATTCCTATCAATATTCAGTAAAAAAAACGAATTCAATTTCAAGTAATTATATCAATGTTATTCGGCGCGACATAATTGGGAATTTATGGATTGGGACGCGAAGAGGAATCAACAAACTTGATCCAAGAAAATTAATTTTTACATCTTTCCAAAATATCGATTCTAAAAATGAAGGGCAACAATGGGCAAATGTTTCGAGTATTTTAGAAGATACGAAAGGAAATATTTGGTTTGGAACCATTGGTGGTGGCTTGTTTAAATTAAATGGGAAAAATGGCATCATGCTCAATTATCAGCATGATTTAAAAAACAAACAAACATTAAGCAGTAATTACATCAATTCTCTTAGTTTAGAAGATAATCAACATGTTTGGGTGGCTACTTCCGAGGGAATTAATATTCTCAATATCGATTCTGAAGAAATACAATATGTTCAAAATAACCCTAATAATCCATCCAGTTTATTAAACAACGATGTCCGACATTTATTACACGATCGATCGGGAGTTATTTTTATTGTTACTGCTGAAGGGATTAACCTTTACAGTAAATTAGGAGGGCGCTTTAAGAAATTTCAAAAAAACCCCAATGAACTAGAAAGTTTATCGAGTAATGCGATTAATTGTTTTTTAGAAAGTTCTGATGGGATGATATGGATTGGAACACGCGATGGTTTAAATCGATTTGATCGTTCAACCCTTCGGTTTCAACAATTTCAAATGGCTTCGATCGACAAAAACGAGCTTGTTAGTAATGAAATAAAGTCGATGTTGATAGATCAAAAAGGTCGGTTTTGGATTGGGACATCCAATGGCCTTAATTTATTTGATCCGAATTCAAATAAAGTTAAAGTATTTCGTTTCGATCGGTTTAATGAAAATAGTTTAAACAATGAAATCATTTCACTTACCGAGACTCGGAACGGCGAAATATGGGCAGGAATAAGAAAAGGATTATTAAAATTCAGTCCCGATTCAGGTTCTTTTAAATTATTTAAACCCGACCTGACTGTTTCTGAAAATCAAATTTCGAACAGTGTTTATGTTATCAAAGAAGATTTGTTTGGGAAACTTTGGATTGGGACATTGGGCGGTGGACTAAGTGATTTTAATAAAGAAACCGGGAAATTTAGAACCTATCGAAACAATCCGAAAGACACTCTCAGTTTATCGAATAATTCAGTCATTTCAATTCACGAGGACCAATTCGGATTTTTCTGGGTGGGTACATTCGGAGGAGGTTTAAATAAATTGGATAGAAAAACGGGAAAATTTATTAATTATTCTGCAAGAAATGGACTTCCGGATGATATGATTTATAGTATTGAGGAAGATAAATCAGGGAATTTATGGATGAGCACAAATGCTGGATTGGTTAAATTCAATACCAAATTGAAAACATTTCGGAATTACGATATTCTAGATGGTTTACAGAGTAATGAATTTAGTATTGGCGCTGCAAAACGATTAAAAAGTGGAGAATTAATTTTTGGAGGAATTGCAGGATTTAATTTATTTAAACCTGATATTATAAATGAAAACAATTACATCCCTCCTACTGTAATTACTGAATTTAAAGTACTTAACAAACCTTTTCCTTTAACAAACAACCGAGTTGAATTAAAATACAATCAAAATTTTTTCACTTTTGAATTCTCTTCATTAAGTTATGCTTTAAGTGACAAGAATCAATTTGCATATAAACTCGAAGGATTCGATGATGACTGGATTTATTGCGGATCTAGACGAATAAATTCCTATTCGAATTTAAGTCCTGGAGAATATATTTTTCATGTTAAAAGTTCGAACAGTGATGGATTGTGGGACGAAAAAGGAGTACAAATAACTATTATTATTGATCGCCCCTTTTGGCTAACATGGTGGTTCATCGGATTGTGTGTATTATTAGGTTCCGCTTTTATTTTACTTGGATTTCGCTATAGAACACGAAGTATAAATTCCAGAAATATTCAACTCGAAGAAAAAGTTCGTAGCAGAACATTTGATCTGGAAAAAGCAACCGAAGAAGCCAAAGCAGCTAAGGATGCGGCCGAAAAAGCTAGCAGATCGAAATCGGGATTTTTAGCCAATATGAGTCATGAGATTCGGACTCCGTTGAATGGAATTCTTGGATTTACTGATTTGTTAATTCGGAATAATAAAAATGTAATAGATACAAAATACCTTGAATTAATTCGGTCTTCGGGCGACACGCTCTTGCATTTACTCAGCGACATTCTCGATTTAAATAAAATTGAACAGGGTAAACTCTCTATCGAAAACATTCGTTTTAACTTCATTGAAACCATCAAACAAACGCTCATTCCCTATCAATATAGAGCGAAAGAAAAAGGACTCCAGTTTTCAATAAATTTTGATTCCCGTATTCCAGAAAATATATTAGGAGACCCCACACGATTGAAACAATTGGTGATAAATCTTGTATCCAATTCTATAAAATTCACTGATTCGGGTGGAATTGAAGTGAATTTCGAAACAGAAACAGACCCGAGTGGAACACAAGATTATTTCTTTATTTCAGGGAGCGTAATTGATACTGGAATTGGTGTTGAGAAAGAAAAACAAGAGCTTATATTCGATAGTTTCACTCAGGCTGATGGAACTTTTACTCGGAAGTATGGAGGCTCTGGACTCGGTCTTTCCATTGTTAAACAACTGCTTCGATTAATGAAAGGTTCAATTGAATTGATTAGTCCTGCTCCAGTTAAACCCTTCCACTCATCAACTCCGGGTGCAGTTTTTAAATTCCGTTTTAAAGTGAAAGCTGAATTTCCCGATGAAACAATTGATTTGATTGAGCCCCCTAAAAAAGTTCCGCTTTTCCGATTTACTGAAAAATATCGAATATTGCTTGTTGAAGACAATAAGATTAATCAACTTTTAGCAAGTACCATTTTAGAGAACTTTGGTCTTACTGTAGAAACCGCAGATGATGGTCAACAGGGCGTTGAGAAAATAAAAGAAGCCGATTTCGATTTGATATTGATGGATGTACAAATGCCCATCATGAATGGATATGAAAGTACAGCCGCAATTCGAACCCTCGGCATGAATATTCCCATTATTGGTTTAACGGCAAATGTTTACAAAGAGGATATTGAAAAATGTCTTGAATCTGGCATGAATGCACACCTAGGAAAGCCCTTTACTGAAAATGAAATATTTGAACTACTAAAACGTTGGTTAGATTAAAAATAAATTATTGAAATTTTAAAAATCCAGTACTCGTTTTATTTATACATTTAACCGCTCAAACATTTAAAATTAGCTCAACCCAATTATAATGAAGTTGCCTGGTCCATTTGGGAATAATCTATTGAAAAAGGAAATCAGCTCGGACGAATCGAACGACATTCTGGTAAAAAAGGGAAATCAACTCCATCTAATCATTCTTTTCATAGTTGGATTCTT
>CALQJV010000005.1 GCA_943330985.1 Chitinophaga pinensis | reverse complement strand
TTCATCGAATAACCGAAAATCTCGATTGATAGTTTACTTTTTCATCGCTTAAAATAATAAGATAATTGCCATCTTGCAATGCGCTGATATCAATCGAATTTCCGGAAGCCACAGATGTCTTTTTTATAAGTAATTTCCCATCATTATTAAATATTGCTGCCGATAGTGTTTTACTATGAATTAAAGGGGATTCAATAAACAATGTTCTTCCAGATATTGGATTCGGATACACCGAAAAATCATTTTGCACCAACTCATGTATTCCTTCAGGATCGGTTACCATGAGAAGAAAAACATCCGAAGCTGTGGCCAAACTCACATCTTTTATCGTCACGGTTATAGTCAATATTTCTTCGATAACTGGAGTTCCGCTAAATGTTCCTGTATTGCTATTGAAGTTAAGCCAAGCAGGTAATGCATTTCCGTTTTGCGAGGCGTTAAAAATGAATTCATCACCCGAATCTTCATCGATAAATGTATTGTCGGGCAAAGAAAATGTGAATGGAATTCCAACTTCGGCGGCTTGGTCTTCAATCGGATTCGCAAGCATCGGTGAATCATTTCGATTGTTCACCTGGATGGTTAGTTCCGACGAGAAACTTTCCGAGCCACTATCAATAGCCCGCATATAAATGTGATATTCCGACTGTGATTCAAAATTGGGCATTTCCAGAATGGTCAGTTCATCTCCTGTAATTGAAAATTTATCATTGTCGGCATCGTTTGTTCCGTCGCCTGAGATGAGCTCATAATGCAAGACATCTCCTGCATCGGGATCTGTCCCCAAAATGGCTGATACCATAGTTGAAGCGGGCACATTTTCATCTACCGAATGGGTATTTAAATCCAAGGCTTCGGGCGCGCGATTATATTCAAAAACTCCCAAATCAACAAAACCACCAAGATTTCGAATTTTACCTTCAATGTCATAAGGGAGAATTGCGGGTGCATTATTTTTACCAGCATTTATGCATGAAGAATTACTTTGTGCATGATAATTATACGGTCCAACAAAAAGCGGATTAACAGCAACGAGATTGTTCCCAGCATCTGCAAATCCCAGAGCGTTATATCCTGAAGGGACAAGTGTGTAACTTACTTTGGATTGCCCCGAAGCGAATTCACTTACAAGCGGATAGGAGCCATTGTTCCAAAAAATACAATTCGTAACAATGCAACTGTCGTTTCCATTGAGGCGCATGTGAATAGCTCCTCCTTGATCGATGTAGGATTGATTGCCTACAAAGGTGCAATTGGTGATGGTTATTTTACGGTTGACTGCTCCATTATTATGAAAAAAGGAAACTGCACCATAGCCATTCAGGAGCACTTTATTATCTTCAAATACACAATTTACGAGTTCCATTCCACCATCAAACGCCTGCACTGAACATCCCCAATATTGAATCCTGATTTTACTAAACACGGTATTATGTGCAATGGTCATACTTCCGGAATTACCCCAGATTGCAGAACCGTTTCCAGCACTGCTAACACCATCTGTTTTGCCTTTAATTATCGAATTCAAAACACGTAAAGTTACGTTATGCCAAATGGTACTTCCCTGATTTCCGTAGTTGGTATTGTCTTCGAAATAACAATTTTTGATCAGTGGCGACATCGATTGATCGAGATCCGGTTTGGTCGCACTCACAAGGGCACCTCCGTTGTATGCCGCATTTGATAAAAAGGAACTATTGGTTATTTCAAAATAGCAAATTAAATAGAGCGCGCCACCACTTTTATTGTTTTGCGCATTGTTGTTCCTAAACTGACATTGGTCAATATACAAACTTAGATTCCCAACATCATTGTTTGCAAGGCTTCCAATGTATGTGCTGATTCCTGCACCCGATTGATCTGTTGAATAACCGTTTTGTACCGTGAGATTAATCAAGGTAAAATCGAAATCCAATCCGGGCTTGTTTGCCGAAATGGCCATCACTTGTTTGGCGCTGTTTCCATCCAAAATGGTTTGCGAAATATCGAGTGTTTGATTCGTAAAAGCAGTGTTCCAACCTCCCGAAAGCACAACCGAATGATTGTCGTTGTTTGTGGTATCGTATGTAAATGTTCCTGCAGCGGCTGAATATACTCCTGATTGAAGAAAGAGTGTGTCGTTTGTGCCGTTTGTTCGGGCTGCATCTAATGCCATTTGCAATCCAGCGGGATTCGCCATCGAACCAGATCCCGAAGCGCTCGGTGCAACGTAAATCGACTGACTCCAAAGGAAGCCATCAGACCAATAGAGTAATGCAAGTATAACTAATAGTAATTTAACGCGATTCGAGGCTGCAGAATTCATGACAGGATATATATATTAAACTTCCTCAAAAGTATTTTCCATATCGAATTAAGTCCATGATGAAAATCATCTCAACCCTTGATTCTAATCAGGTCATTTTTATTTTTATCGATTAATTTATCGGGTGAACGTAGGTGTAACCAATCAATTAAGATCAACCCCTTCTACCCTATCTAAACTCTGTGATTATTGATCAAAAAGGTACTTAGCTATGCGCAAAACGAAGTTCTAGAATACATCCACTGAACAATAAAAAGCAGAATCGCTTCTCGGTTCAGAGCATAAAAAAACATGCAGCTATGAAGCGTCAAACAGTTTATTAAAACCCGCAATGTTGAAATACAAAAAGGAATCCTGCTTTTGAAATCAATGATCATTCAAAGGCAATCCTCTTTTTTGATAGTCGATCCAATTGAGATATTCATCGCCTTTCCGTTGTTCTACCATGGTAATACAGTCGTTTACTGGACAAACAATTTTGCATAAATTACAACCTACACACTCCTCTTCTTTGATCGAATAGGTATTGTAAGGCATTCCTTTTTCAATGTTTATAGATTGATGCGACGTGTCTTCACAGGCAATGTAACACAATCCACAATGAATGCATGCGTCCTGATTGATGTTTGCAACTATGTGGAAATTAATATCTAATTCTTCCCAACGCGTAATTTTAGGAACCGATAATCCAACAAAATCATCAATGGTTTTAAACCCTTTTTCGTCCATCCAATTGTTCAAGCCATCGCATAAATCGGTGATGATTTTAAAACCGCTAATCATTGCAGCAGTACAAATTTGAACATTGCTAGCACCGAGTAACATAAATTCGGCAGCATCTTTCCAGGTTGTAATTCCTCCAATACCCGAAATTGGGGTTTTGAATAATCGTTCTTCTTGAGCCAACGTTGTAAGCATTTTCAAGGCAATTGGCTTCACAGCTGGACCGCAATAACCACCAAATACAGACTGTCCGCCTACATTCGGGTTGGGCACTAAAGTATCGAGGTCGATACCCGTAACGGACTGAATTGTGTTAATGAGAGAGATACCGTTTGTGCCACCTTCTATCGCCGCTAATGCACCCGGAACCGCCGAATGAACATTGGGTGTTAACTTGGTAATAACAGGAATGGACGCAACTTCCATCACCCATTCAACAACCATCTTTGCAATTTCAGGATCTTGTCCAACCGCTGCACCCATACCACGTTCAACCATTCCGTGCGGACAACCGAAATTCAATTCCAAGCCATGAGCACCAGTGTCCTCCGCTTTTTTAACCAATTCGTGCCAGCTTTTTCGATCATTATCAGCCATTAAAGAAACCACCATTGCCCGATCAGGAAACAATTTAAGTACTTCCCTAATTTCTTTTAGGTTAATATCTAAGGGACGATCTGAAATTAATTCAATGTTATTAAATCCAACGGCTTTGCGTCCTTTATAATCGAGCGCTGAATAACGCGAAGAAACATTTTTCACTTGTGTCCCAAGTGTTTTCCAAACAACACCTCCCCAACCAGCTTCAAATGCACGAATAACATTTATTTTTTTATCGGTAGGAGGAGCTGATGCTAACCAAAAGGGATTGGGTGATTTTATTCCAAGGAAATCGGATTGTAAATTAGCCATTGTAAAAAAGAAAAATGGTGAATAATGAATGTTTTGAATTTAATTAATTGAATAATTAATTTTTGATTAGAATTAATTACAATTATTAATGTAGTATTAAATGTTAAAGTCCGAGATAGTTTAAAATACCGAATGCGCCATCTTTTCCGGCTTGAACAGCATCCACAACTTCTTTACCACCATTAACAGCGTCACCTCCTGAAAATACTCCACGTAAGTTTGTTTCATTTGCATTTCCAATAATTATTTTTCCATTTTTATTTTCAATGGAAGAAGTATTCACCAATTTTTCAAATGGAATTTGCCCTGCGGCTTTAATTACCATATCCACATCGATTGTAAATGTCTCAGCTGTTTCAACAGGCGCTCTTCGGCCCGATGCATCGGGATCTCCTAGTGTAATTTTGCTACAAACGAGTGCTTTCACTTTGCCGTTTTCACCGATAATTTCTTTCGGACTAGCTAACCAAATAAAGTTACACCCATCTAGTTTTGCAATATCAAGTTCAACATCGGTGCATGGCTTTTCGTTTTCGGTACGACGGTAAATCATGGTAACTTCCTTTGCACCTAATCTTTTTGATTGAGTGGCTGCATCAATTGCAGTCATTCCCATTCCAATAACAGCAACGTTATCACCTACTTTTACTGAGGAAAACGGTTTAGTTCGGATATCATAAATAAAGGAAATTGCATCCACAACACCTTCGAGATTTTCACCGGGAATTTCAAGCGAACGCGCCACTCCAACACCAATTCCTAAAAAAACAGCATCAAAGTTATGTTGCAATTCTGCTAAAGAAATATCTTTCCCTAATTCCTGATTATACTTCACATCAATTCCACCAATGGAAAGTATATAATCAACCTCATTCTTACAAAATTCCGAATCGGCTTTGTATGCAGCCACACCAAAAGTCATTAATCCACCGCCCTTGGCTTCTTTTTCGAAAATTGTTACATCAATACCTTCGCGTGATAAGGAATGTGCGCATGACAAACCCGCTGGACCAGCTCCAACAACTGCAACTTTCTTTCTTGCAACACCTGTCGGCAGTGATTTACGTTCGAATAATTTCCATTTTTTCTCAATGGCTTGTTCGGTAGAATAACGCTGAAGTCTCGCAATATTTATAGGTTCTTCTTCTAATAAGTTAAATACGCAGGCTCCTTCGCAAAGCTTTTCAACCGGACAAACTTTGGAGCAACCCGCACCTAAAATATTGGATGAAAGAATTGTTTTTGCAGAACCTTTTATATTTCCCGAAGAAATTTGTTTGATAAACAAAGGTACATCAATGCTTGTTGGACATAATTTAGTGCAAGGAGCATCGTAGCAATTTATACAGCGATTGGCTTCAATTAATGCTGCTTCATCGTGTTCGAATGGCGGATGTATATCGGAGAAATTTTCTTCGAATTCTTTTTGAGATAATCGGTTGTTTTGTATGGCCATTTTACTGGATTGAAAAAAAATGTTTTCTGAATAATTAAATGAATAATTATTCAGAATTAAATTAAAACACGAATTTTTAAAATTATAATTCGGTAAGCTTACCGTATGTTTCGGGACGACGATCTCTAAAAAACTGCCAAGTAGAACGCACTTCTTCAATCATATCTAAATCGAAATCGGCAATGAGCAATTCATCTTTGTCTTCGGAAGCACAAGCGAAAATTTGTCCACGAGGATCTACAAAATACGAACTTCCATAAAAACGACCTAGATTCCATGGTTTCTCTTCTCCAACACGATTGATACACCCCATGAAATAACCATTTGCAGCGGCGTGAGCTGGTTGTTCGAGTTTCCATAAATATTGCGACAATCCGGCAACAGTTGCAGATGGATTGTAAACGATTTCAGCACCGTTCAATCCTAAACATCTTGCACCATCAGGAAAATGACGATCGTAACAAATATAAACGCCGATTTTAGCATATTTGGTTTGAAAAACAGGATACCCCAAATTGCCCGGTTTAAAGAAAAACTTTTCCCAAAAACCCGATGTATGTGGAATGTGATTTTTGCGGTATTTACCTAAGTATGTTCCATCTGCATCAATGACTGCAGCGGTGTTGTATAATACGCCTGCTTGTTCTTTTTCGTAAATCGGAACAATAATAACCATGTTGTATTTCTTGGCATACGTTGCGATTAAATCGGTCGTTGGTCCGGGAACGCTTTCGGCCGATTCGTACCATTTTTTATCTTGCCCCGGACAAAAATAAGGTGTATTGAAAATTTCCTGAAGACAAAGAATTTGAACTCCTTTCTTTCCAGCCTCTTCTATAAACGGGATGTGCTTTTGGATCATTGCATTGCAAATTTCTTGAATGCTACCTTCGCCTTCTGTCATTGGAAGACTCATTTGGATTAATCCTGATTTTATAATTCTTGACATTGTTTTTTTTAGTTTTTAAGGATTTCTAAATGTTTTAATTATTTAATTCTTCATTAATTGGCAATGGAATTATTTTAAACACGCGTTGACTTATTGCGCTTAATAAATTTACCATATCCTTTTTCTACAAGCAATTTATTATCATCAACAGCAATTTTACCTCGCAATATAATTGTTTTGCATTTTCCAACAAGCTCCCATCCTTCATATGCAGAGTAATCGCAATTCATGTGGTGATTATTTACAGAAATTATATGTTTTTCGCTGGGATCGAAAATAACAATATCGGCATCAGAACCAACAGCTATGCATCCTTTTTGAGGATACATTCCAAATATTTTCGCAACATTGGTCGAGGTTACTTCTACAAATTTATTTAAGCTGATTCGTCCTTTTGCAACGCCTTCCGAAAACAACAATTCCATTCGGTGTTCAATTGCAGGATGCCCATTCGGGATTTTAGAAAAATCATTTAAGCCCATTTCCTTTTGTTTCCATAAAAAGGGGCAATGATCGGTCGCAACAATTTGAACCATTCCCTGATTAATTCCAGCCCATAAAGTTTCTTGATCTTTCTTCTCACGAAGCGGAGGACTCATTACCCATTTAGCCGATTCAAATCCTTTGTCATAAAGCGATGCATCGAGAACTAAATATTGAATGCAGGTTTCTACATACACTTTTTGATTTCGTTTTGCAGCATCTCTAATATGATTGAGCGCACCTTCGCAGGTTAAATGAACAATGTATGCAGGAACGCCAGTATGATAAGCCATATCGGCAAATCTTCCGGTGGCTTCAGATTCCGTAATTTCGGGTTGAGAAATATAATGATATAATGGAGAAAGTTTTCCTTCGGATTTGTGTTTGTCAACCAAATAATCAATCATGTCGCCATTGGTTGCATGAGTAGTAACCATGCCGCCCTGCTTTTTCACCTCGTTCATCAAGCCCACCATCTGACGGTCGTCAATCATTAAAGCTCCTTTATACGCCATAAATGTTTTAAAGGAAGTAATGCCTTCTTCTTCAATAAGCGATTTAATTTCAGCTTTCGTTTCTTCATTGAAATCGGTCACGGCCATGTGAAACGAATAGTCGCCAAGAGCATTTCCGTCGGAACGCGATTTCCATTCATTCAATGCGGAGTGGAGCGATTTCCCTTGCGTTTGAAGTATAAAATCGATGACCATGGTTGTGCCACCAAATAATGCCGCTCGAGTTCCCGATTCGTAATTATCGCTCGAATATGTTCCCATAAAAGGCATATCGAGATGCACATGCGGGTCGATTCCACCTGGAATTACCAATTTATTTTCAGCATTCAGAACCTCATCAGCTTTCATGGAAAGATTCTTCCCAATAGCTACAATTTTATCATCTTCAATATAAATATCCGCAATGTAGTCGTCGGAAGCCGTAACAATCCTTCCATTTTTTATTAGCAAAGACATATTTTCAAATGTGTATTATAAAAAAATGTTTCTTGTGAATTAGAAAAATTAATTATTCAGATTAATTCAATTTATCACTATTATAATTCTCCAATATCCTCATTCCAAAGTGTTGGATTTGTTTCAATAAATGAGTTCATCATTTGAATACATTCATCATTATTGAGATCGATTACTTCAACACCATGCGATTCCATGAATGCCTTTGCACCCGGAAAAGTCGCAGACTCACCAGCATACACTTTCTTTATACCAAATTGAACAACAGCACCTGCACACAAATAACATGGCATTAAAGTAGAATATAACGTAGTGCCCTTATAACTGCCAACACGTCCCGCATTTCGGAGGCAATCAATTTCGGCATGTGTGATAGGATCATTGTCTTGAACGCGTTTGTTATGCCCACGACCAACAATTTTTCCATCTTTCACAAGTACGCTTCCAATAGGAATTCCATGTTGACTTAAACCAATTTTAGCTTCGTCAATGGCAGCTCTCATAAAATCATCCATAGTATTTCGTATTTAATTATTAATTAATTATTTCTTATTTCGCATGAGTAACAAATAGCTGACTCCGGATAGAAAAAATCCTACAAACCAAGCATAATTGTATAGCTGAGCAAGCCAAGTCCAAACAGCATCTATTTCGAGTATATGAATCTGAATAAGAAATCCTGGGATATTGGGAAGGATACCAATAACCAAAGCCGCTATAGCCATGAAATTAAATCCTTTATTGAACGTGTATTTCCCTTGAATTTGATAAAGTTCATCAACGATTAACGTTTGTTTGCGCAAAAAGTAATAATCGGCAATCATAATTCCGCCAATGGGTCCAAGCAAACTGGAGTATGCAATAAGCCAAGTGAAAATATATCCCGAAGGATCTGCAATAAGTTTCCAAGGAAAAATTAATAAGCCAATTATTCCGGTAATGTATCCACCTGTTTTAAAACTAATTTTAGAAGGTGATAAATTGGAAAAATCATTGGCCGGGCTGACAATGTTTGCTGCAATATTGGTTGCTAATGTTGAGATCATAACCGATAGCATGGCAACCGAAACCAAAAGTTTGCTTTCGAATTTCCCAGCCAAAATCAATGGATCCCAGATTGTTTCTCCGAAAATGATAAAAGTTGCCGATGTAACCACAACGCCAATAAAAGAAAACAAAGTCATGGATGATGGGAGTGCAATGGCTTGACCTAAAATCTGTGCTCGTTGACTTTTCGCATAACGGGTGAAATCGGGAATGTTTAAGGAAAGCGTTGCCCAATAACCAACCATTCCGGTTAATGCAGGAAAAAAGTAATGCCAGAATTCGGCATTTGAATTGAATTTAGAAGGTTGTGCTAGAATGGGTCCCAAACCATGTCCTGCCGAAATTGCCCAAAACAAGAGTGCAAGAGCTGCAATAGGAAGGAAGAATGCTTTAAAAACCAGCAATTTTTTTATGCTTTCAACACCCTTGTGAACCACAAACATATTGAGTAGCCAAAACAAAAAGAACGTAATGGCAGGACCCGTTTCCAAGTCAAATGAATCAGGGAAAATACGCGGCAATGTTGCTAACGAAGGCACCCAGATTTTAAACATCAGATACAGCGAAAAACCACCAATCCAGGTTTGGATTCCGAACCAACCGCAAGCAACAATGGCTCTTAAAATAGCCGGAATATTGGCGCCAATTACACCAAAACTTGCTCGTGCAAAAACGGGAAAAGGAATGCCATATTTAGCTCCGGCATGACCATTTAAAACCATTGGAATAAGCACCACCGAGTTTCCAATTAATATTGTGAGTATGGCTTGCCACCAATTCATACCGCCCTCAATGAGTGAACTTGCGAGCATGTATGTAGGAATACACAAACTCATACTTACCCAAAGTGCGGCATAATTCCACGTATTCCAACTACGTTTAGACGCTGGAATAGGAATTAAATCTTCGTTTATTAACGAAGGTGAGGGGGTTTTTAATTCACTCATTTTTTATCAATTGGTTACATATTGATCGGCAATAGCAATCGATTTCGAAATGATCGCTAATCCTTCATCCACTTGTTCTTTTGTAATACAAAGTGGCGGTGCTATAAAAATGTAATTCCAACGCACAAACGTGTACATTCCCAACTCTTTAATTTTAGCGGCCACCTGATTCATAATAACCATCTCTTCGGGCTTCGCATTGAATGGCGCCATTGGCTCTTTGGTGGTTTTGTTTTTAACCAATTCAATGCATCCAAGCAAACCGGTATTTCTAAAATCGCCGATTGATGGATGAATAGCCTTCATGGCTTCCACTTTCGAATCTATGTATTTACCCATTTCCGCAGCATTGGAAATCAAATCTTCATCTTCATAAATGTGCAAGACTTCGAGCGCAGCTGCACAAGCCACCGCATGGGCAGAATATGTAAGTCCTAGCATTAATGGTCGCTCGTCGTAATAGGCTGCAATTTCATCACTCACAATCAACGCTCCGAAAGGAATGTATCCTGCTGTTAATCCTTTTGCAGTGGCTATAATGTCTGGAATTACACCATGGTTATCAATTCCAAACCATTTACCTGTTCTTCCAAACCCGCTCATTACTTCATCCACAATTAATAGAATTCCGTGCTTATCACAAATTGCGCGAAGTTTTTTGAAATATCCAACTGGGTATTTAATGCAGCCGCTACTTCCACTTTCGCCTTCCATCAATATAGCTGCAACATTTCCTGGTCCTTCAAATTCAATAACACGCTCAATGTGACTGATGCATTCGTATTGACATGCTCCGAACTTTTGTCCAAAAGGACAACGGTAACAAAACGGATCTTCCACATGCACAAAGTTGGGCGCTTGCTGACTATCTGCAGGCAATTTACGTGGATCGCCACCTGCCGACATAGCGCCATAACTTGCACCATGAAAAGCCCTATAACGTGTAATTATTTTGTGACGACCCGTATACAATCTTGCCAGTTTAATGGCATTGTCGATGGCAGTTGCGCCGCAAACGGTAAATAATGTTTTATTTAATCCTGGAGGAGTAATTGAGGCTAATTTCTTTCCCAGCTCACCTCTAACTTTTGTAACACAACTCGGTGTAACATAGCTAATTTCCTGCATTTGCTTAACAACGGCATCGGTTACACGTTGGTGTCCGTGACCAATGTTTACATTCATTAAACCGCTCGAAAAATCGATATAACGTTTGTCGTCATAATCGTACAAATAAACCCCTTTTCCTGACTTAACAGCAATGGGCGAAATGCCTTTTTGTTTGCTCCAAGAAAACAAGGTATAGTCGAGATTATTTTGAATGATTTCATCCCTTTCTGACATACTAATTTTATATTATGTTTTAATTAATGAAAATGATTTTTTGAATGACTAGAAATTAAAATTGTTCGATTAACTCATCCAGTTTGTTTTGGCTTCAGCGTTCCATTTGGTGGTTGTTTTTTTCAGTTTCGTCCAAAACTCGATCGAACTTTTACCAGTTAAATCGCCAACACCAAATTTTGAATCATTCCATCCTCCGAATGAAAAAGGTTCTCTCGGAACAGGAACACCAATGTTGACTCCAATCATCCCGGCACTTGCTCGTTCAATAATGTAACGTGCCATTCCACCATTTTGGGTAAAAACAGCTGCCGCATTTCCATAAGGATTTGCATTTTCAATGGCGAGCGCTTCGTCCACGTTGGATGCACGAATAATGGAGATAACCGGACCGAAAATCTCTTCTTTGGCAACACTCATTTCGGGCGTTACAAAATCGATAACGGTTGGACCTACATAAAAGCCATCTTCCTTGCCTTTAACAACAGCGTTCCGTCCGTCAACCAGAATTTTCGCACCTTGACTTTCCGCTTCGGTGATGTATTTTTCGATACGCACTTTCGCTTCTTTCGAAATGACAGCGCCCAATTGATCGCCTGGAATAATGTTGCGGGCTTCGACACATATTTGATTGATGATTGCATCTACATTTCCAACGGCAACCATCGCCGATGCTGCCATACAGCGTTGTCCCGCACATCCCGACATAGAAGCCGTAACGTTTGAAGCCGTCATCATTGGATCGGCATCAGGCAAAACGAGCAAGTGATTTTTTGCACCACCCAAAGCCAAAACCCGTTTGAAACTCGCCGAGGCCCTCGCATAAACAATTTTGGCCACTTTGGTTGAACCAACAAACGATACCGCTTCAATACCTGGGTGATCGCAAATGGCTTCTACTATTTCACGGTCACCATTCACGATATTTAAAACACCGTCGGGTAAGCCCGCTTCTTTTAATAATTCTAAAATTCGAATTGAACTCAAGGGAACTGTTTCGGATGGTTTTAAAATCATCGTATTTCCAAGAGCTATTGCATTGGGAATAGTCCAATTGGGAACCATACTCGGGAAATTAAACGGAACAATGGAAGCAACAACGCCGATTGGATAATAGTCGGTACGGCATTCAACACCTTTGCTGACTTCAAGAATTTCGCCGCCAATTAATTGCGGAAGTGAACATGCAAACTCGGTAAGTTCAATACTTTTTTCAACTTCAGCTCGCGCTTCACTGAGGGTTTTCCCATTTTCTTCTTGTACCAAAAGCGATAATTCCATCATGTTTTTTTCGAGCAATGTTCTGTAACGATAAAATATCTGTACACGCTCTTTGATGGATGTTTTCGACCAAGTTTCGAATGCTTTTTTAGCAGCATTTACGGCTTCGTTTAAATCTTCTTTTGAAGAAAGGGGTACCCTTGAAAGCAACGATCCATCGAGAGGAGAAATTACATCTAAGAATTTACTGCTTTTGCTTGATGTTGCATTTCCACCAATATAGTTTTTTACTTCAGGGTATTTCATAGTTAGCGTTTCCATTTTTTCTTATAAAATTGTTCCTCATTCAATGATAAGAGATTATGAATCAATTCCGTAATTTCACTATTAAAAAAATAGGAATTAACTGATAATCAATTCAAAAATACCAAGGTCGTATTTTTCGAAAACGAAGATAGCAAATAAAGACTAACCCTTTGTGTGGTTATAATTAATGAGTGTTTGAATATGACTCAATGTTTTTTTTTGATTTAGCATATTTTAAGTATTGAAAACAAGTAAATGCCCCTATTTTAGCCGATATCGATACTGTCCATAAAAGTGTGTATCAAAATAAAAAAAGGGTTTCCATCTTAGAGGTAATAATCACAATAACTATTTAGATGAAAACCCCAAATTTAATAATTAGCATCTACTCAGATTTATCAGATATTCAAAGCAGCAATAAGGATTATTTTGAATAATGAAATTTTTCCTTGAAGCAATGATGTGTGCAGTGCGCGAAATACAT
>CALQJV010000004.1 GCA_943330985.1 Chitinophaga pinensis | reverse complement strand
TGGAAATGAGATTTACAACCTCTGGAGTCCAGCCAAACGGATTGACAAGAGCAAGTAATACTGAAAAAAGTACGGGTGTAATTTGTTTAATGGTGGATAATTGTATACTCATAAATTAAAACTCACTTTTTAAAGAAAAAAATAATGAATCACTCAATCGAATAGAGCGATATAATGTTATTTTTGATTGCAATGTTATTCAAATTTTTCAGGATATAATAAACAATCGCTATGAGTCCGAACACATTGATTCGAGAGAAAATAAAGGAGAAGATTGTTGACCGGGAAATGCTGTTGGAACTTGCCGAAAAAACAGAAGAGCAAGGCCAAGTGGTGGTGCACATTCATTATCCGGCACAAGCAAGCCCGTATATGATTCGAATTTGGAAAAGCACGTATTTATATTCCAGAAGTTCCTCACACAACAGCAAACTAATCCATGCCGACAACATCAATATTGCCCCTTCCTGGACCGAAGTTGATGGAAATCTTCCTTATGCATTTACGCTCTTTTTTGAGGGATTCCCCAAAGATGTATTGATATTCGACTTGAAAGAAAAGATATCTGAGCCCGGTGGATTTTATTTCCCAAGTATTGTTCGGAATGAGCAAGATGTTTATTGGATTCACGGGAAAAGTATTTGATTGAAACAGCATGCTCCCATCCCATTCAATTTTCTTTTAACCTAGATTTGCCTCATGGAGGAATCTTCACCCAAAGGTCGCCGCAGAGTTCGGTATTCAGGCACACATCCCAAAGCATTCAAGGAAAAATACAAGGAATTACAACCCGAACAATACGCCCAAGACATTGCCAAAGTAATGCAACAGGGCAAAACGCCTGCGGGAATGCATCGATCCATTTGTGTGAACGAAATCATGGATTTCCTGAAATTAACGCCCGGGCAAATAGGCATGGATGCAACCTTGGGTTATGGCGGTCATAGTCTCGAAATCCTACAGCGCATTGCACCCGGAGGAATGTTATACGCGGTTGATGTGGATCCATATGAACTTCCGCGTACGCGTGAACGATTACTCAATCAAGGTTTTGGTGATGATGTATTGTGCATCCTGAAAATGAATTTTTCGGAAATCGATCAGATTGTTGCCATGGCTGGTCCCTTGAATTTTGTGATGGCCGATTTGGGTGTTTCATCCATGCAAATTGATAATCCCGAACGTGGCTTTTCATTCAAAACCGAAGGTCCGCTCGATTTACGTCTCAACCCCAAAAGCGGAAAACCGGCCTCTGCATTCTTAAAAACAGTTTCTCAATCGAAGCTCGAAGAACTTTTTGTAATCAATTCGGATGAACCCCATGCTGCAAAAATCTCGAGATCAATTGTTTCTCATATTGCTCAGGGGAAAGCCATCGATACAACGACACAATTAAAACACATTATTCAAGAAGCACTTGCTTTTATTCCCGAGTTAACAAACAAAGAAGAAGTAAAGAAAGCCTGTCAACGTTGCTTTCAAGCTTTACGCATTGAAGTCAATAATGAATTTGGTGTACTCGATAAATTTTTAGAGAAACTTCCCAATGCACTTGCTTCAGGAGGACGAGTTGCTATACTCTCTTTTCATTCGGGCGAAGACCGCCGCGTTAAAAAATCCTTTCAACACTATTTTCGCGAGGGCTTCTATAGTTCAATTTCGGATGAAGCCATTCGACCAAGTGCTGAAGAATCGAACAGCAATCCAAGAGCACGATCGGCAAAATTACGCTGGGCAGTAAAAGCCTAATTTCTTTTGTTCTTTCTAATTAAATCCTCGTTAAATAATTTTTCAGCTCATTATTTAAGAGTATTGAGATCAAAATGACGCTAATTTGAGCTCAAAACACTACCTTCGTGAGCCAATTGAATTTAAATGCTTAATCAGAGAGAAAATAATATTATTGATTTTATCAAGATCAATGGACCTAATTCATCTAAGGAAATATTTGAAAGTATTGATATTTCTGTTAGTTATGCTACGTTAAAAAGAATTTTGGGGAAATTAATTGAAGAAAATTATTTATCCGTTCAAGGTTTGGGGAAGGCAACTAGATATTCTATTTCACCAACTTACCAAGTCATTCAACCCATTGACATAAAAGCATATTACGAAATTGAAATTGACGATAGAGAAATAATAGAACTATTCAATTTTGACATTATAAATGAAGTATTAGCAAAATACAGTGTCTTTACGGATAGTGAATTAAGAATTTTGAATGAACTTCAGAGCAAGTTCATTCAAAATATTTCAAAATTATCTGAAAATGAATACAAAAAGGAATTTGAACGATTAGCAATTGATTTGAGTTGGAAATCATCTCAAATTGAAGGAAACACCTATTCTTTGCTCGAAACGGAAAGACTCTTAAGAGAAAAAGAAACAGCAGCTGGTAAAACTAGAGAAGAAGCGTCTATGTTGTTGAATCATAAAGAAGCTTTGGATTTTATCATTGAAAATCCAAACTACTTAAATCCAATTAGCGTTTCTAAAATTGAAGATATTCATAGTATTCTAGTCAAAGAATTGGCTGTAGAAAGAAATTTAAGAAAGAAACGTGTTGGTATTTCTGGCACTAACTACAAGCCATTAGATAATGAGTTTCAAATACATGAAGCATTACAAAATACATGTGATGTTATAAATAAGAAAACAAATGTTTTTGAAAAAGCTCTTTTAGCATTAGTTCTTATTTCCTATATCCAACCATTTATGGATGGAAACAAAAGAACCGCAAGAATTGTCAGTAATGCAATTCTATTAAGTGAAAACTATTGTCCGCTATCTTTCCGAACTGTAAATTCTATTGATTATAAAAAAGCGATGCTTTTGTTCTATGAGCAAAATAACATTTCAAATTTCAAGGAAATATTTATTAATCAATTTGAATTTGCAGTTAAAACTTATTTTTAATTAATCGATTTGACTACCATAAAATAAAAAAGCTCCCTGCCTTGCGACAGAGAGCTTCCAATAAATATTTTAAATTACTGCTTAACGATTTTCTGAACTTGACGATTTCCGTTCATATCCGTTATAGAAAGCATGTAAACACCCGCACTTAAATTTGATGTATTAAGTACTGAGTTTGTAGCATTTCCTTGATACACTTTCTTTCCATCAACAGAGAAAAGTTGAATCGTTGAATTACTTGCAACTCCAGTTAGTGTAATCACATCGTTGAATGGATTTGGATAAACTGAAATAGTAGCATTTTCTACATTCTCAATCCCTGTAAGATCATATCCAGTAATATTTTGCGGACTCACAACATTGATAGTATAACCAGCAGAGTTTAAGCGACCACCAATCATTCCATTGGCATCAACAACGATGGAATCGCAGAATGAAGATGTGCATCCCATGACATTTGTTGTTGAAATGCATAACAAATAACTGCCAGTGTTTTCAACTACAATGGAAGGAAATGCTCCGTTAGCTGTAATCGACAAAAGACCAGAACTTAAAGTCCAAGTGTAAACCGAATTAAAATCAGAAGAAGTATTTACAATGGAAACCTCAAATGGATTGTTCTGAGTAATTACGAAACCAGCATAACAAAGTGAGTCGTTAGGAAAAATACTGTTAGTTGGAATGTATACATACTGACAAGTTGAGTCACTGCACTCTCCATCATTAACGATTAAACATACATCGTATGTTCCCGAAGCTGTGTATTCGTGATAAGGATACATAGAAGTTGATGAAGTACCATCTCCAAATGACCATGAATAAGTGGAAGCATTTGAGTAGTAATTTCCTGTTGGAATGTAATACCCAACCAATGCAGATGTTGATGCATAGACATTAGCATTGCAGTTTGGAGTAACAACCGTTGAATCGCTTTGAATGTATACATCGATACAATCAGTACATGTAAAACCACCGCCCATTATATTACCACAAACGGTATAATAACCTGGACTTGCGAATGTATGAGTTACATCAAAACCTGATGCAGTTGTTCCGTCGGCAAATGTCCATGTTGCTGGGTAATTAGCACCTGGAATTGAAAAACTGTAAGTATTTGCAGGCATGTTCACTTGGTTAGCTACAACTACACAACCACCACTTTGATTACTCCCTATCACTGTAATTGTTTGTGTTGATGTACAGATAGTTGAACTATCAGGAGTATTTGCAAGAACAGTCATCGTAACAACATCGGTCATACTTGTTGGATAAGTGTATTCAATAGTACTTCCAAGTTGGGAAAATGAACCATTATTTAAAGTCCAATAAAACCCATACCCACTGTTAACTAAAGCCGATGGCGCTGAAAATGAATAAGACCCAGATGGGTTTTGAGTAAATGTAAAGTCGCAATTTTGTGCGTTTACACTCGCATAGGAAAGCAATGAAGCTACAAGTAAAGTAAAGAGTTTTTTCATTTGTTGATTTTTGAAATTGGTTATAGCAAAGCTAACATACTTATTTGAGAGTCACGTTAATTTTGTGATATTAAAAACAATATTCTTACGCAGCCAGAAGTTAGTATAAGATTTAATGGTGGCTAATATCAAACTATTTTAAACTGTGAAAAGAATAATCGATTCAAATTTTCAATGATATAATTGAAAATCAAAAATAGCTGATTAAACTCATCTGCAATTAAGAATCAATTTCCATTAGAATATTTCTTACGTTAAAACACATTTATAATCCGTAATTCATAATCCGTAATCCCTAATTGATAATTCGTAATTTTTATTTTCAATGTTTGGTGGATAATCCCTTTAGTTAAACTAATTTCGCGTCCCAATGAACAGAAAGCCATATGTTGTTGGAATCTCAGGTGGGAGCGCATCGGGAAAGACCTCTTTTTTGAAACATTTAAGAGAAGCATTGCCCGCTGGATCAACCTGCGTCGTATCTCAAGACAATTACTATCTTCCTAAAGAAGAGCAATTAAGAGACGAAAACAACTACATCAACTTCGATTTACCAACATCCATTCACCGGGATGCATTTCATAATGATATGTGTAAATTGATGTCGGGCGAAAAGGTGATTTTGCAAGAATACACATTCAACAATGCATCAAAACTTTCTCAAACCATTGAATTAAATCCAGCTCCGATTATCATCATGGAAGGTCTTTTCATTTTCCATTACGAGGAAATCCGAAATAAACTCGATCTAAAGGTTTACATCGATGCGCGTGAGGAATTGAAACTTGAGCGTCGTTTACGTCGCGATAAAGACGAACGTGGTTATCCAGAAGAATCAATTATGTATCAATGGAACAATCACGTGATGCCGAGCTACCGGAAATATTTACAACCCTACCGCGATGATGCAGATATCATTGTAACTAACAACATCAGTTATGATAAAGGATTGAATGTTCTTGTAAACCACATTCGATCTCTTATTTAACAAATCCCATTTCAAAAAAAAGCCCTGAGAGTATCGAACTTTCAGGGCTTTTTACATTTCTATTAATGCTTCGTTCTAAAACGATGGCGGTTATTCCAGCCAAACGAAAGTAAAAGAAGTGGAATCATGATATAAAAGAAATACGATCGGCTAATTCCGTCGTTCTTGATAAAACTAAACACACGTTCGAAACGGACATTGGGAAAGCTTCGGTTTGTTGAACGACTCAGCCAAATAAATACGGCTTTACCTACAATATGGTCGTTGGGAACAAAGCCCCAAAAGCGAGAATCGGCCGAATTATGGCGATTATCTCCCATCATGAAGTAGTAATCTTGTTTGAACGTATAAGACGTTTCGGGCTTTCCATTAATCAGAATTTGTGTTCCATTAATTTTCAAGTCATTGTTTTCATAAACACCAATGATGCGCTTGTATAAATGTATACTGTGTGTATCGAGCTTTACAGTTACGCCTTCTTTGGGAATGACCAAGGGGCCATAATTGTCTTTATTCCAAGCATACGATGCAACATTCGGAAAAATATCAGGATCGTACATTCCAATTGGATCCAACTTTTCGGCCATTTGAGCAAGCTGAATGGAATTCTGGATTTTCTCCTTGTTCTTATTGTTCAAATGCAATTGCCACACATTGGCATTTTGCATATTCTGATAAGGTTCCGCATCGGTGATATCGAGTTTATCGAATAGCTTCTGCGGGTTTTGCATCGAGTTGAATTGAACATCGTATGTATACTGCATCATTTCCGGATTCATTGCAGGACTTCCATTGATGTACAATTGCTTGTTCTTGATTTCCAACTTATCGCCAGCAATGGCCACACAACGTTTTACATAATTATCGCGCTTGTCGATTGGACGCGCCACAACCTTTCCAAAAGGCATGTTATTGTATGGGTTGATTGCTTCGGGCGTATTGACTTTATCCCAACCAAACGAACGAACCAAGCGATAATAACTGATGTTTTGCATATTCACCGAAACGGTATCGCCATCAGGATAGTTAAAAACCACAATGTCGTTATTATGCACTTTTCCCAATCCAGGGAATCGGAAATATGGAAGTGAAATCCATTCAGAATAAGATGGAACTGATTCCGTAAACGGGAATGTATGGTGAGTAAATGGAATGGTTAGCGGTGTGTTTGGGGTTTTAGGACCATAACTTATTTTACTCACAAAAAGATAATCACCAACTAATAACGTTTTCTCCATGGAAGATGTTGGAATGGTGAAAGCTTCTAAGAAAAACGTACGAACAATCGTCGCAACCACAATGGCAAATACAAGTGCTTCCGTCCATTCCGATGCTTTGGTTTTTTCGTATTTTTTCCAGTAATCATTCCCCATGAACCGGTATTTTTCATTAAACCCGAGGTAAATTAAATAGAACGGAAAAAACACCACACCCAAAATCAACTCGATGGTATTTTCCACTTCAAAATTTCGCATGAGAAGAAACACCATGATGAGTAGAATCATCACATTCACTCCAGGAATCAACAATAGAATGAGCCACCACCAAGGCTTATCAATCAATTTAATCCAAACCCACAGATTATAACCTGGCACCCAAGCCTCCCAAGCTTGACGCCCTGCTTTTATAAAAACCTTCCACAAACCTAAATGCAAAGCTAAGAGTAGCAGGATGTTAATAATCATTTTATAATCCATGTGATGAAGAATTTGTTAAGAGGTCTGACATAGTAAAAACGCCTTTTTTACCATAGAGAAACTCGGCAGCGACAACCGCTCCCAAAGCAAAACCATCTCGATTAAAGGCCGTGTGGGTAATATTGATAGAATCTATTTCGGAACGATATTCAATGCAATGTGTTCCGGGGATATCATCTTGTCGAATTGAATGAATAGGAAAACTTCCAGGAGAATTGGGCTCATCTGATTTCCGCCATGTTTTGTATGCAGGATTTTCTGCAATTATTCCCTCTGCCAAGGTTATGGCGGTTCCGCTGGGCGCATCTTTTTTTCGGATATGATGCAGTTCTTCCATTCCTATTTGATAGGAAGATTGAGTTGCCATTAATCGAGCAAGTTGGCGGTTGAGCTGAAAAAAAATGTTCACTCCAATGCTAAAATTACTCGCATAAAAAAGGGCTTGATTTTTATCGATGCAACGATCAGTTACTTCATGCAAGTGATGAAACCAACCTGTAGTGCCAGAAATTACGGGAATATTATGCTCGAAACAAGTATAGATATTCTGAACAGCAGCTTCTGGCTGGGTAAATTCGATGGCAACATCCGCTTTACTTAAATCATTTTTCCATGAAGGGTCCGAATCTTTGGTTACGCGTAACACAATTTCATGACCTCGAGCATTTGCCTTTTCTTCAATTACTTTCCCCATACCACCGTATCCAATTAACGCTACTTTCATTTGAAGTTAAGCGTTAGGCCCAATCCCGCAATTGGCATGGAAGTGCTTGATGAATAAAGGGTTTTGGGACGAATATTCAAACTTAAATCTTCGTTCACATTAAAGTCGAAAAGGTGCGCATCCACTGTTGCATCCAATACATTCAATGCGTACAGAAGTGCCATTCCAACAATAGTTAAATCGCGGTTTCGGTGATAGTAATCCTGTAATTCATTGAGATTGGCATCACTCAAGTTTTTAAGATCTGTATTGATTTCTGCTGAACCTGTTTGGCGATGAATCAATTCCGTTTTAAACAGATTGTAATTCTTTTGATTGAATTGAAAACCATAAACCAAAGCTCCTGCACCTGCAGCTAAAACCGGCACTTTCCAAAATTTACGGTTGTAAAGTTGACCAGCGCCTGGTATAACTGCCGAAAGCACGGCCGCTTTTTTAGGCGAATGAACACGACGTTTAGGGATTGTGTCGCTAGTCAGTTTTTTTTTATTAGTCGACGAAGATTCCTGTGCATGTAATGCAAATGAAAAAATTCCAAAAACAAGCACAAGCAAAAAACGCATGGTCATCAAGGAATGAGTTTATTGAGCAAGTTTGCCAATTCTTCCGACGAATTGAAACGGATATTTAATTGTCCTTTTCCGTCTTTGTCAGACTTAACATCGACAGAAGCCTCCAAACGTTTGTTCAACTTTTGAATGGCCGCTTTGAGTTCGGCAGGAAGTACCATTTTTGAGCTTCGCGAAGCACCCACATCGGAACTTTTGTTTTTCCGACTTGCGTCTTCAACCTGACGAACGGACATTTCGCTGCTTAGAATTTGGTTATACAAACTCAATTGTTGTTTTGCATCATCAATACCAACCAAAGCGCGCGCATGCCCCATCGTAATTTTCCGTTCACGAATTCCCATCTGAATTTCAGGTGGTAACTTCAGTAGGCGTAAATAGTTAGCAACGGTTGAACGTTTTTTGGCCACTTTTTCACTCACTTCTTCCTGTGTGAGTTTCAGTTCTTCTATGAGTCGTTGGTAAGCCAAACCGATTTCAATGGAATCGAGTTCTTCGCGTTGAATGTTTTCGACCAATGCCATTTCAAGCATGGCTTGATCGTTGGCAATGCGAATATATGCTGGAATGGTAATTAAACCTGCCATTTGCGAAGCACGAAAACGACGTTCTCCACTAATCAACTGGAATTTATCATATCCAATTTTACGAACCGTAACGGGTTGTATAAGTCCCATTTCTTGAATCGACTCAGCCAACTCGCGTAAGGCCTCTTCTTCAAAATAAGTCCTGGGTTGAAAAGGATTTGCTTCAATTTGGGCAACTTGCAATTCGGAGATAGAACCCACAACAGATGAATCACCCGGACTTGAATTCCGGGTGGTGATGTCTGTTTCGGGACTTGTAAGCAGGGCTCCTAGGCCTTTACCAAGAGCATTCCGTTTGTTGTTCATGTTTACTGCTTCCCGATTAATTTAAATTTTCATTGAATGGCTCAATCACTTTTTCTGTAGAAGGAATGCGCGTCATGTCGTGCTTTTGAAGAATTTCCCTAGCCAAATTCAAGTAATTAATGGCTCCCGAAGAACCTGCATCATGCATTATTACAGATAATCCGAAACTTGGAGCCTCACCCAAACGAATATTACGTTGAATAATTGTGTCGAATACCATTTGTTGAAAATGCGTCTTCACTTCTTCAACAACCTGATTGCTTAGACGCAGACGACTGTCGTACATCGTTAGCAAAATACCTTCAATTGAAAGTTCCGGGTTTAAGCGAGATTGCACAATTTTAATTGTGTTGAGTAATTTACCTAATCCTTCCAAAGCAAAATACTCGCACTGAACAGGAATGATAACAGAATCGGCAGCGGTTAAGGAGTTTACAGTGATCAATCCCAAAGAAGGAGAACAATCGATGATGATGAATTCGTATTGATCGCTGATTTTACTGAGTGCAGCCCGCATCATGTGTTCTCGATTGGGCAGGTTGATAATTTCAATTTCGGCTCCAACTAAATCGATATGCGCAGGCATTAAATCGAGGTTGGGCGTGGATGTGTTTATGATGATGTCTTTGGGTTCGACTTCATTGATAATGCATTCGTAAATGCTGGTCTTTACACTTCTCGGATCAATGCCAATTCCTGAAGTTGCATTGGCTTGAGGATCGGCATCGATCAATAAAGTTTTATGCTCTAAAATGGCCAAACTTGCGGCTAAGTTTATTGCAGTGGTTGTCTTTCCTACTCCACCTTTCTGGTTGGCTATTGCAATTATTTTGGTCATAGGTTACAGGCTAATGAAATTAATATCGATTCATTCAAAGCAGGGCAAATATAACGATTCATTCGCCTTTTTTGGGATGAAAACATTAACACAGCATAGTTCGTAACTGCGAGTTATTAACAGAAATTGTTTGACTTGCCCTAAAAATTATTCCAACACTTTATGAATTCAATTCAATTGGAATGATAAAATAACCATATCACTTCAACGAATGGCCCATTCTATCGCGCTTCGTATCTAGGTATTTTTGGTTGTGGATATTGGCTTGAATCACTATAGGTACATTTTCCACAATCTCCAAACCATAACCAATTAGTCCGGCGCGTTTAGTTGGATTATTCGTCATCAATTTCAACTTACGCACTCCCAAATCGCGGATAATTTGTGCTCCAACACCATAATCACGCTCGTCCATTTTAAAGCCGAGTTTTATGTTTGCATCAACGGTATCGAATCCTTCCTCTTGAAGTTTGTATGCTTTCAATTTATTCAGCAATCCAATGCCTCTTCCTTCTTGGTTCATGTAAATAATCACTCCTTTGCCAGCTTCTTCAATGGTTTTCATTGCAGCTTGTAATTGCGGTCCGCATTCGCAGCGACACGATCCAAAAATATCGCCCGTCATACACGAACTATGAACACGAACAAGAACAGGTTCATCCGCGCTAAACTCCCCTTTTACCAATGCCAAATGTTGTTCCCCAGTGTTCTTTTGCGTGTATGCGATTAAATTAAAATCTCCAAATTGGGTAGGTAAATCAACTTCCACCTCACGTGTAATCAATGTATCGTTTTCTAGTCTGTACTTGATTAAATCTTCGATTGAAATAATCTTCAAATCGAATTTCTTTGCCAACTCCAACAACTCAGGTAAGCGTGCCATACTTCCGTCTTCATTCATAATTTCAACCAAAACTCCGGCAGGTTCAAATCCTGAAATTCGCGCTAAATCTACCGTTGCTTCGGTATGCCCAGCTCTTCTCAATACGCCTCCACTCTTTGCCCGTAATGGAAAAATATGTCCTGGCCGAGCAAAATCTTCGGGTTTAATCTCAGGATCAACCAGTGCAAGCATGGTTTTGGAACGGTCTGAAGCCGAAATTCCTGTTGTGCAGTCCTTTATTAAATCGACTGAAACTGTAAATGCGGTATCGTGCGAAGAAGTGTTTTGCGAAACCATCATTTCGAGTTTCAGCTCTGTGCAGCGTTCTTCGGTGAGTGCCGCGCAAATAAGACCCCGACCATGTGTTGCCATAAAGTTTATCACTTCTGGTGTAGCATTTTTGGCTGCTGTTAAAAAATCACCTTCGTTCTCGCGACCTTCATCATCTACAACAATTATCACCTTGCCTTTTCGAATGTCTTCGATGGCTTCTTGAATGCTATTTAATTTCGACATAATTATTTTTCGGAAATATGCTGTGTTAACAAATCTTCTGATACACAAGCGTTCATCAAACGAATCAACTTGGCATTTTGTTTATCCCAACTGAATTGTTCTACCATCAGCTTGCGGGCATTGTGTCCAATGTTAATGGCCAATTCGGTGTTATTTAATAGGTATGAAATGGCTTCAGCTACTTTTTCTGGAGTGTTGGCAATCCAAATTTCTTTTCCATGAATTGCACCAATAGCATTGTTTGCTAAAGTAGTAGTAATGACCGGCAAACCCATCGACATGGCTTCTAAAATCTTGTTTTGCATTCCTATCCCAATTTGCATGGGAGCGATGAAAATGCGAGATACTTGGTAGTAATTTCTCAAATCTTCAACCCAACCCGTTAATTGAAGATGCCGCGATTTAATTTGTTGAAGTTCCTTGGCTGGATTCATTCCCGCTGCTACGAATTGTATGTGGGGGAATTCCTTTGTCAGCAGGGGTATAACTTTCTCAACCACATAATGTACACAATTCACATTGGGCTCATAGTGCATATTGCCCGTAAAAAGCAAATCGATGACGCGTGCACGCGGTTCGGGTTTGTAGAAATCAGTATCTACTCCGTTGGGAATAATTTGCAAACTCGAATTTAATGGATGCTTGATGAGTTTAGCATCTTGTTCCGAAATCATGGTACGTTCCTCAAAATCTTCAAAAATTTGCGATTCGTATGCAGCCAAACGTTTCGCTTCCATGGCAACAACATGTTTTTTCCACCAGGTTTCATTCGCAATGCGACGCTCTAAGCCCATCGAAAATGCATCTTGGTAGTCTATCACTTTTTTGCAATTTTCAATATCACGGCAAAATTCTGCCATGCGTGCAAGCTGACAATAAACAATATCTGGATTTATTTGCTCAACCAAGCCTTTGAATTCGGCTATCGCATTACGATCAGAAAAGTAAGCAACTTGGAAAGGGATTTTTTGAAAAACTGCGCGAGATAAGCGTATTAAAACAGCTATTTTACTCAAGTTAAACACATGAACGGAAGCAAATACGGCTTTTGCTTTTTCGAGATCTTGGGGCTGAACAACTTCGTCTGTTAAACAAAATACATGCACCTCATTTTTATTAGACATACCGATAAGTTGATGCCAAGCACGCAGTTTATCGCCTTTATTGGTAGGCCAAGGAAATCGAGAAAGTGCAACAAGTATTTTCAAACCTGTTAACTGTTAGATTTATAAAAATGAAGGAGTTTCTGACTAAGTGCCTCGCTTCTGAAATGTTCGTTTGCAAATGTAAGCGCATTTTCCGAAATCGTTTGAGCAAGTTGCGGGAAAGAAATCAAATCCTTTATAATTCTCAGAAAATCAGCGGGCTCATTTGCAATAAGAATGTTAACTCCCGATTGCGCAGGAATGCCTTCCAAACCCACTGTTGTAGTTATGATTACTTTACCAAGTGCCATGCCTTCAATAATCTTAACGCGAATTCCACTTCCACTTAATAAAGGAACAATCATAACTCCCTCATCCTGCATAAAAACAGCAGCATCTGGAGCTGGCTTTGTATGGATGTTTTGATGCTGAAGAGTAGAATAATAAGATGGAATTTCTTTCCCCGCCAAAACCAATTTCCAATCCGGCAATGCAGCATGTATATCGGGCCAAACATGCCGAACAAACCAATCAACTCCTTCTCGATTCGGCAACCAATCCATGGCACCCAAATGAAAGAGCTGCTTTTTTTCTA
>CALQJV010000003.1 GCA_943330985.1 Chitinophaga pinensis | reverse complement strand
GGATTATTAAGTGGATGGGAATCTGCAGGCACCTATTTAACTCCAGGTAGAGGATACATTGCAACGGGTACTGGTAGTGCCAATTTCTTTGGGCCAGCAAACAATGGAACAATCAGTTATGGTCCTTTAGCGTTGGGAGCTTTTACAAGCTTTATTCTTGTTGGCAATCCCTATCCAAGTGCAATAAGTGCAACTAGTTTTGTTGCTGCAAATCCACAAATTCAGGGTGGGGCCTTGTATTTTTGGGATGATGACAACAGTAATGGATTGGGCTATTCTGGCTCCGATTACGGGGTGTGGAATGGAATTGGTTTCGTTGCTCCTAATAGTGGAAAAACATTTAGCGGTGATATTGCTTCTTGCCAAGGTTTCTTTGTTCAGGCTAATGCAGCAACATCTTTAACATTTACTAATTCAATGCGCACAACTCAAAATACTGCATTCTTCGATGCATCAATTCTTGAGCGTGTTTGGGTAAGTGTTACCACACAAGCAAACGATTACAACGAAACATTAATTGCTTTTAAAGGAGACGCAACCGACAGTGTTGATGAAAATTACGATGCGGTGAAATTAAAAGGCAATCTGAATATTGCCATGTTCACGAAAATTGGAAACGGCGATTATGCAATCAATGCATTATCTGAATTAAATTCTGATAAAATGATTCAGATCGGTATTGAAGCCAATGTAAATGGACCACAAACACTTCGTTTAAACCAAATCGACAACCTTCCTGAAACAGCTCAAATTATTTTGGAAGACACGAAATTGGGTATTTTCCATAATCTTCGTAACAATCCAGATTATGCTTATACGTTCGATACAACAACGGATGTACTGCGGTTCCGTTTACATTTCAAACCGGAAGTAACCTTGCTTGCTGCAACTGAAAGTTGTGTCCAAAACGACGGAGAAATCATCATCAATAGCGCTTCTGCTTCCACTTGGAATTATTCTGTGACAAATCAAAATGGCGAAACAGTTTCAGAAGGGACAAATTTTAGCGGAAGTCAAACCATTCATAATTTAGCTGGTGGATTGTATTTCGTATCGATGAATAATCAATTTGGAAGCAACATCAACCAAGCAATTGAAGTGGCTGAGGGTGCTGCAATAACTGCAAACATTGAGTCGAATGGAACGCAGTTCCCAATATACGATGCATCGGTAGTGTTTAATGCTACAGTTCAAGGCGCTAGCGATATGACTTGGGATTTTGGAGATGGAACTATTGTAACTGGTGTTCTTAATCCAGTGCATGTGTATACAGCACCGGGAACGTTCACTGTAACGTTTATTGCATCAAACGCAACGTGTATGGATGTTAAAACAACGTTCATCACCGTTCAAGATTTCACTACTGGAATAGATCATGCTGGCACTGAAGTGTTCTCTCTTTTCCCGAATCCAGCAAACGCCATTACCGATATCCGCCTTCGTTTACCTGAACGTGAGGAAGCTTTGGTTATTAATGTTTTGGATGCCGCTGGAAAACTTGTAAAAACCTTCAATTTCAATAGCGTTGAAAAACAAGCAAGCTTGCAAATCAATGTTTCCGATTTGGCTACTGGTGTTTATCAATTATTACTCACTGGGAATAAATATAGTACATCGGCTCGTTTAAATGTAGTTCGATAATTGAATATTCATTCCATAAAAAAAGAGGCTAATTTTCATTAGCCTCTTTTTTTATGCGATTAAAATCTCTGGATTTTCTTGCCAATTACTTTTTCAAACTAAAGCGAACTGGCATTTTAAAACGAACGGGAACCTTTTGTCCACCTTGAATTCCCGCTTTCCAATTGGGCATCTTTTTAACTACCCGAATTACTTCATCATTAAAACCTATTGATGGCGAACGTAGAATTTCAATTTGATCGATTGCTCCATTGCTATTCACTACAAACGAAACAAAAACAACACCCGTAATGCCATTCTCCCTTTCGAAAACAGGGAAATGTAAATTCTTACTAAAGAAACCGAAAAGAGCTTCTTCTCCACCCGGAAATTCGGGCATTACTTCGGCAACATCAACGGCCTCTGGTTTCTTTCCTGAACCGCCACCCTCCGGATCCTTTCCTTTTCCATCACCCCCGCCTATAGGTAAAACAGGACCGGGACCACCTTTCCCATTGGAATTGTATTCGGCACTATCGTTCTTGATTTCCTTTTTTTCGGGTTGAATAATAGGAGTAACTGTTGGTGTTGGTGTTGTATTCTGCTTGTTTAATTTATCGGAACCTGCTGGAGGAATTACATTTTTCTCAGCCGATTTAGGTGCTTCTGGTTTATCAGGAAGTTCAATTTCAAGGATTTTAAATTCGTGCTTCTCTGCCAATTTTTTATTGATGTCTGCAATAGAAGGAACATAACTTTTACCCGATAAATACATGGCGGTAACAATGGAAAGTACAAATCCGGCGGAAAATATAAAACCGGTGATTACATTGCGGTCATAATCGCGGCGAATGGCAAATGCACCATAAGCGCGGTTGCGGTGTTCAAATACAATCTCATCCAGAGAAAGCTTCGATTGGTTGTGATTTTCGGTTTGCATAACGTTAGATTTTAAAACGAGTATGCAAGCATAACGATGAAGGTTCACCTAAAAATATACATTCATGGGAACAAAAAAATGACCTTATCGGATATTATGCTCTTGGATGGAATTCGGTGATGACCTGCCGCAAATATTCGCGATCTAAATGTGTATAAATTTCAGTGGTGGTAATTGATTCGTGCCCCAACATTTCTTGCACAGCACGTAAATCGGCTCCACCCTCAACAAGCGAAGTGGCAAAGGAATGACGAAACGTATGCGGACTAATTGATTTCTTAAGGTTGATTTTCAGAGCAAGATCTTTAACCATGATAAAAACCATCACACGACTCAAGCGACTTCCGCGTCGGTTTAGAAATACAATATCCTCCTCCCCTGCTTTAACAGGAATATGCACTCGGCAATTATCGAGGTATTCAATAATCCGCTTTCTTACCAATGAACCAGCAGGAACGATTCGTTCTTTATTCCCTTTCCCTATTACTTTCACAAATTCGGCATTGAAATGCAAATCAGAAATTTTCAAGTTTACCAATTCCGACACGCGCAGTCCACAACTGAACAAGGTTTCCAAAATGGCTCGGTTTCGTTCTCCCTCGGGTTTGCTCAAATCGATTGCGGCTATCAAATTATCGATGTCTTGAATATCAAGTGTATCGGGGAGTTTGCGCCCCAACTTGGGTGCATCGAGTTGGTCGCAGGGGTCGGTATTGATGATATTTTCGAGCAAGAGGTATTTGTAAAAGGCACGTAACCCGGAAATCATTCTTGCTTGCGAAGTCGGTAACATGCCCAATTCTGCAGCCCATTTAACAAGGCCTTTCAAATGTTCGGCTTCCACTTTTTCGGGCGAAACAGTCAATCCATGCACTTCAAAAAACTGAACAAGTTTGTCTACATCTCGCACATACGCCTCAACAGAATTGGGCGAAAGCGAACGTTCCAATTTAAGGTATGCTTTGAATCCTTTAATTGATGAGGACCAGTCCATTTCTTATGTACTTTTGATGCAAGATGAAATTACATATCATTAACGGTCCAAATTTAAACCTTCTTGGCATTCGCGAACCAGAGATTTATGGAACGCAAGGATTTGATGCATTTTTCAAACAATTGCAATCCGAATTTCCTGATCATGAAATCAGTTATTTCCAAAGCAATGTGGAAGGCGAACTCATTAATAATTTGCAGGCAGTTGGTTTTTCGGCCGATGGAATTATTCTAAATGCTGGTGCATATACGCATACATCCATTGCCATTGGAGATGCTGTTGCTGCAATAAAAACACCTGTACTGGAAGTGCATATTTCGAACGTGTTTTCACGAGAAGAATTCCGGCATGTGAGTTATATTGCACCCAAAGCCATTGGAATTGTTTCTGGATTGGGATTAAATGGTTACCGCTTAGCGATTTTGCATTTTCTTTCTTCAATAAAGTAAAAAAATAAGAATCGATTGATTTTGAATTTTAATCTGGCATTTATTGATGAAAAACATCCTCCTAAGCAAACCACGGCATCTTCCTAAAATTCAATTCAAGATTCAAGATGATTCTGTTGAAATTTCAATAATTGAAGATGTTCAAGAACAAACGCAAACTGTATTCAGAACAATATCGCCCGACGATTATATTGAACTAGGAAAACATTTTCAAGTTCGAAAAAATGAATATGAAGAAATTCAGAAAGAAATTGATAACACCCGCACCTTACTTGCTTTAAAGAAACAGGATCTGCAAAATTTAGAAAACAGTCTGCTTGGTTCATTATTCAATAAAACGGAGATAAAAAAAGCAACACAAGAAGTTTCAGAAACAACATCCCTATTAAACTCCTTAATCGAAGTTCAACAAACAATTCGCGTCGAAATCAATTTCAATCTTGGTCTTGAACAATCGGAGTTATTTAATCAAGCCATTGAATCGTTTCAAAAGTTGATTGAATCCGACAAAATTTGGAGCATTGCAGATACCATCGAAAATGAATCTGGGCAAGCAAAGCAATTGGTCGATCGGAGAATAGTCGATTTCAACTATAACCCAATCGATTTTATAAATGCAACGTATTCGCCCATCATTTTTAGAACATTTTCGGATACAAACATTTGCATATATCCTGCATTTACATTGATATTCAGTGAATATAAGACTCTGTATTTAATTCCAATTAACCAATTGGATTGCCTTTTTTCATCCCAACGTTTCATGGAAAAGGAAGAAGAAATTCCGAAGGACTCCAAAATCATTGATCAAACCTGGTCCGAACTAAATAACGATGGATCTAAAAACCTTCTTGCACAAAATAACAAGAGCATTCCCATTGTGGAATATGGAAACATCGAAGTGATAGCTCGAGGCTTTAAACTAAAAGAAGAGTTTCATATCAGTAATTTCAGTGCTGCAGAAGCATCTGCCCATGCTGTTCAATCGTACTTAAAATCGCTGGAGAAATCCACCGAACCGACTTCAGCTTTGTCGGAAGATGAATTCAATCAAATAAAATCTTTTGCCGATAAGCACCTTGCAGTTTATGCGAATCTAGAAAAACAGCAGGACGCCTTGTTTGAACTTTATAAGAAGTCGAACATCAAAGAATTTCCATTTACTATTCCGATGGAAATGCTCGAATATTTCTTCTTGCTCGATTTGATGAGCTGCTTTAAAATATCCTCCAATATCGAAAAGTCAAGGTCGAAGGAATCGTTTGTTTTACACTACATCATTGCCAAAAAGAAAGGTTTTGTGGTGGATGATTATGCCAAACATTCGGTTTTTTATTCCCCAAAACTGATTGATCAATACGAAAAAATCATCGTTCAATTGGGCCCCGAAGCCGATGAAGCCATCAAAGCCGAAACAACCTTGTACTTATCAACTTTGTTAAAGCTATTTAATAAAGATTTGGATATTGAATACCGTTCGAGTTTGTATCGCTTTGCCTCCATTGTGGTAAAGATTGATGGAAAAGTGAGCCAAAAGGAAGAAGCTGCCTTGAAACGAATCATGGTTAGTCCTCCAGAAAATACCGAACTTTCTCCTGTAGAACATTCTCCAACAATTGACCAATCGAACGAAACATCCGTTGAAACTGCATTGCAAGCTCTGAATGAATTAACTGGGTTGACTGCTGTAAAAGCCGAAATCAATACCTTAATCAATTTCATCAAAGTGCAAAAGGCCCGCGAAGAGAGCGGACTTAAAACCACATCGCTTTCGTTGCACATAGTTTTTACAGGAAATCCAGGTACAGGAAAAACCACTGTGGCACGCATCGTTGCTCAAATCTACAAAGCACTTGGCGTTTTAACACAAGGCCAATTAATAGAAACCGACCGTTCAGGATTAATTGCCGAATATGTTGGACAAACAGCTGTAAAAGTGAATACAACTGTCGATTCAGCTTTGAATGGCGTTTTATTTATCGATGAAGCTTACTCGATTGTGGGCGATAAAGATGATAGCTTTGGGAAAGAGGCCGTTTCAACCTTGATTAAACGCATGGAAGACGACCGTATGAATTTAATAGTAATTCTTGCAGGTTATACAGTGCAAATGAATACGTTTATTGAAACTAATCCAGGATTCAAATCGCGCTTTAATCGATACATTGATTTTTCGGATTATACCCCAGAAGAGTTATTGGCAATATACAACAGCATGAGTTTGAAGCTCGATTTTGTGTTGACAGATAAAGCCAAATTGAAATTGGAACAAGTGCTTAAGGATGCATACACAAACCGAGATGAAACATTTGGGAATGGTCGTTATGTTCGTAATCTATTCGAGAAGTCGATGGAGATGCAAGCCAACCGCATTGCAGGCATTGGGAAACTCACCAAAGATTTATTACGCACTATTGAAGAAATAGACATTCCGGATTGATAGATTTGCATTTAAAATGAAACGATATTTTATTTCTGGAATTGGGACAGGTGTTGGAAAAACGGTCATGAGTGCTTTGCTCTGCGAAGCATTGCAAGCTGATTATTGGAAACCTATTCAAGCAGGCGATTTGGATAATTCAGACACGCTAACTGCTCAAAGTTTGGTTTCGAATGCAAAAACTCAATTTCACAAAGAAGCCTATCAACTTCCCTTTGCACTTTCGCCCCATGCTTCGGCCGAAAATGCTGGGATAGAAATAGACATTTCTCAGATACAGATCCCCCAAACAAACAATACACTTGTCATTGAAGGCGCCGGTGGCTTGATGGTTCCAATCAATTACGAAACTTTATACATCGATTTATTGCCCCTTTGGAATGTAGAAGTTGTGTTGGTTTCGCGGCACTATTTGGGAAGCATCAATCACACATTACTCAGCGCGGAACTTTTAAAACAACGCAACATTTCGGTAAAAGGCATTGTGTTTAATGGTGATGAAAATCCGCAAAACGAAAAGGTTATTTTAAAACATTCGGGCTTAGAAATGTTGGGGAGAATCCCTGAAACATCCAACATCGATAAGCAATTTATTCAAAATCAGGCCTCAACATTTTCGAACCTATGAATTTGAGTCAACGCGACAAAGCCGTTATCTGGCATCCTTTTACTCAAGCTCAGACTGCTAAAGATCCCATTGCAATTGTAAAAGCCGAGGGTATTTGGCTGTATGCCGAAGATGGACAACGTTACCTCGATGGAACTTCCAGCTGGTGGGTGAATGCTCATGGTCACGCACATCCATATATAGCGGAACAAATTGCCCAACAGGCAGCCCAACTTGAACATATCATTTTTGCAGGATTTACGCATGAACCCGCTGTTTTACTTGCCGAAAAATTAATCGCTGTTTTACCTGGAAATCAATCGCGTATTTTTTATTCCGACAATGGTTCTACGAGTGTAGAAGTGGCTCTCAAAATGGCTTTGCATTTTCATTTCAACAGAGGCGAAGAACGAACCAAGATTCTTGCATTTTCGAATGCTTATCACGGCGATACATTTGGAGCAATGTCGGTGGGTGCGCGTAATGCGTTTAATGCGCCATTTGGGAAATTGCTTTTTGAAGTAATACATCTGGATGCACCAGAACAAGGCAATGAAGAACGATGTATAGAAGAATTTCGGAACATTTTAACTATTGAAAAACCTGCGGCATTTATTTTCGAACCGCTAGTTCAAGGAGCTAATGGAATGCGCATGCACAGCGCAAATGTATTAAGCGAACTTATTGCTTTATGTCGTGAATTCGGAGTTTTAACCATTGCAGATGAGGTATTCACCGGATTTTACCGAACCGGAAAACGCTTTGCTTGCGACCATCTAACGCATCAGCCCGATATCATGTGTTTATCCAAAACACTCACTGGAGGTACATTGCCTTTGGGCGTTACAGCTGCACCCGAGTTTGTGTACGAGGCATTTTTAAGTACCGACAAATACAGAACTTTTTTTCACGGACATTCATTTACCGCTAACCCCATTGCTTGTCGAGCTGCTTTGGCCTCGATCGAATTACTCCAAAAACCCGAATGCTTGATCAATATTCAGCAGATTGTTTTGAGGCATCAACAATTTGCAGATGAAATAAATGGTCATCCGCGCATTGCCGAAATACGAATACTCGGAACCATTATCGCGATTGAATTAATAACGGATGCAGAAAGAGGATATTTGAATCCTGTTTCGGAACACATTACCGAGTTTTTTCTTGAACGAAATATATACTTACGTCCACTTGGAAATGTTATGTATTGCACTCCACCTTATATAATAACTCAGTCAGAGTTGGCAATCATTTACAATGCAATACGATCCTACCTCGAGCAATAATTTAACGAATCTGCATAGAATTAACCTCTTATTATTGATATTTTTGCTCCATGAAAAAAACGGCATTTGAATCGGATCGCATCGCAGTAAAAGAGAGTCCTGAAGAATTGGAGATTACCATCAGTGGGAAAATTCCTCAAAATCAATTTGTCGTTTTAAGTGTTTGGTTGGTATTATGGACAATTGCAGGTTTATATGTGATTACACAACTTTTTGCTCATCAGCCCAATGAAATTCGAATTTTCATTTTCGTATGGCTTATTTTCTGGGCGTACTTCGAATACAAAGTGACAACTGCTTGGCTTTGGCGAAAGAATGGTCGAGAGATATTTCGAATTCAAAAAGACAAAGCTGAATTGCGTTTTGAACTTGCTAGAGGTGGAAAAAGCAATGAATTTAATCCTTCAGAAATCGTTAAAATCTCAAACCTTGAACCACAGAAAGGGCTTTTTATTAAAAATTATTTTTCGTCCTATTGGGTTGTTGGTGGTGAATCTATTTCTATTGAATACCAAGGCAAATTGTATCTTTTTGGCAGACAAATTTCACAGCAAGATGCAGAAATTCTCATCCGCAAAATAAAGAATCGTTTGAAAATTTAATTGGTTGTATCAGCTCTGAATTGCCGATTTTGAATGCTATCTAAAATCTCTTTGTTACGCATTTCCCAATATTGATTCCATGTGATGAGGGAATCTTGAACGAGACCATGCGATTTATTGGTTGAAGGATGATGTAATTTTTCGAGTAATTGCAGGGCTTTTTGTTTATCACCAGATTCCAATGCCGAATGAATTGATTGGTCTAATTCGATAAGATCCAAGTGTTTGTTCTCATCCTGAAATCGTTCAACATAAAGGTAAATTGAAACAAAAAGTAAAATTGGTATAACTATCCTAAAAAGCCAGGTAGTCCATGGAGTATTTTTTTTATCTTTCATCGCGCATCTGCATACCAACCTATTCTAAACCGACCATTTTCGGTATAATGATACGATTGCATTGTAGGTGAATATTTAATGGGAGCTCGAAGCTGAACTCTCATGAAATTGATATAATTATGAAGCGATCTGTTAGACATCCCCATCTTAATAGCAAATGCAGTAGGCGTACCCGTGGCATTTCTACGAATAAGCATATCCATTCGTTCAATCTTGTTCAAATCCATATTTTGCAAAAATGAATCCTTTCACTGAAAATTATTTTCAGTCTACAGAACTTACTTTAAATAAACGAATAATTATAAATAATATACCAAGCGGAATGAATAAATTAGAAAATGAAGAACATCTTTCAAATTCACCGCCTCCCATCATGCATGTTTTACTTAATGAACATGACAATCTAAGCAACTGGTATGTAATACACATGCCGGAGCTCCTTTTTCTTGCCTATCACATAGTTGAAAATGAAGAGGATGCAGAAGATATTGTTTCTGTGTTTTTTGAAAAAATAGTGCGGTTGACGAATAAAAATAGTCATTCATTAATACTCGGTTCAGATTTTGACCTTTTAGGCTATTTTAGAATTTCAATTAAAAATGCGTGCCTTGATCATTTAAGGAGAAAGAAGATAAAAATTAAAATTCTTTCGCATTTAGAAGACACGCTTCAATATTGGAAACAGCCCGAAGTCAATGAATTAATAGAAGGTGAGCGCATTGAATTTTTACTTTTGAATTTACCTTTGCGTGAGCGTCAAATTTTTAAAATGCATTTAGATGGTATGAAAAACCATGAGATTTCTGCTTCTCTTGGGCTATCAGAATTCACTATTCGAAATACTTTACACAATGCTCGAAAACGTATTCGCAAAATTTGGACTAATTACATGCACTAATAATGGAAAACAAAAAATCTATCCACGAATTTCCAGATTGGAAAGAATTAAAAATGCTCTTCAGTGGAAAACTATCGATTAAAGAAGAGAAATTCATCATTGTGCGTATTCAACAAAACAAACCATTGGATGCCGCTGCCGAAGGATTAAAGTCTTGGCTCGAAAAACATGACTATAATATTGAAGCTGCTCTCAAATGGACACAACTTGCGAAAGAGCGAGCTCCTATTATGAAGGGAACATAAAACACACATTGTTGAATTAAAGAAAAGAGCACTTGTAAAACGTACTTATTTATGCTTTGAAATGTTCATTCCATTAATTCTCTAGCTTTACAAACATTTTTCAAATCAATTTTACATGTCAGATATTCGGATTGGATCGAAAGTGCGTTTGTTAAATGAAGTCGGCGAAGGCATTGTAACCGGTTTTAACAAACAGGGATTGGCCTTGGTCATGTTGGAAGAAGGATTTGAAATTCCGTATTTACCCAAGCAGCTTGTTGTTGTGGGGGGAACTTCGACATCTGAAAAAACTTCCGAAACGAATATCCATGCAGGATATCAGGCAACATCGTTAAATGAGTCGGTATATCTCGGTTTTGTTTTGGAGGGGATCGTGAAAGATCAGCCTAAAATTTCGGCGCGTATTTTAAATCAGCGAAAAGAACCATTCCTTTTTGCATTATACAGTGAAACAGATCGTGTTTTTACCTTGGAATGCAGCGGGGAACTTGGAGGCAGGAGCAGCAAAACATTTTTTACTGGTATTTTGCCCGAACTCTTGAATCGCGATCGTTTTTACATGCAATTGCAACCTTTATCGGGGAACACTTCCGTCATTCCATCGCAATGGTCGGGCTATGTGAAGCATCAAACACCCGCAATGATTGAACCTTCAACCTGGCCTCAACAAATAGTGTTTTCAGAACGCGCTTTGCTCATTGAAATATATCCTGAAAAAGGCGGAAACCAAAGTAAAACGCCAAACAAAGATGCAATCATTCGTAAACCAACCACACTCTCGCAAGACTGGCTTTTAAAGCAAGGAAGAGATGGTAATTACGAAGTGGATTTGCACATTGAAGAATTATTGGAAGATACAGCCGGTATGGACAATGCCGAAATAATTCGTTATCAATTAAAGCATTTTGAGAAATGCATGGACGAAGCCAAACGTCGCCCAATTAAACGCTTTATAGTGATTCACGGTGTTGGCAAAGGCAAACTGCGCGATGAAATTCGTAAACTATTGAAAGCTGATTCCATAGAACATTACGATGCGGCACTTTCGAAGTATGGCTATGGAGCCACAGAGGTGCTGGTGAAATAATTGAAATAATAAATTAATTTCTAACAATAAACACTTTCCAAATGAAAACAAGACTACTATTTTTAACACTAATTTTTCAAACAGGACTCACATTTTCACAGGTAAATACCCGAAATGAAGATGATGTTCTAACCTATTTGATGAGCAACACATTTTACACCACAGAATTAGGCGAGAATACCGTTTATATAAATTATGATGAAATAAGTAAATACAATACTTATGGTTTGATTATTAGCAACAGCAATGGCGACAAACAATACTATATTAACGTTTCGGTTCAAATTGGTGCATATTCTGCAACGGTTACAAGTATGGGCTTAGATGGAAGAAACTTCAATTTTGAAGTCAGTTCTAGTGGACAGGTAAGTGTTGAGAGTATTCGATTTAGAAGGAAGTAGTAGATGAAGTAGTTTGCGAATTAATTTTCACAATGAACATAAAACTCATTCTGTTATTCATCACATGTATATTTCAGCAGCATTTAGTTGGGCAAACAGAAATTTCGGACACAAGCTTTATTTCAAGAAACATTTCTATAGGAATTTATCAAGCTGTTTTCATTGAGAATCATCCAAGTTCTATTTATTACAATTGGATTTGCGATTTCTCTTTCGACGATTCGGATTCACTTTCCTATCAGGAGTCAATGAATGCAATCTTTAAAGACACATTACCAAAATTCTCAAAACCCAACTTAAGTGCGGACTTAAACAGAAACTGGTGTGGATTAGAAACCTACAAAAACAATTACTACCTATACGCACCAAGCGATTGGGGAAACAACTCGAACCTTTTGATCACCGATAGTACAATCGTTGAATATTTCATGGATGGGCCTTATGCTTATGTCATTGAACGATTTAAAAGAATCAATGAAACCACTTTCGAATTTGATGTTCGCAGTGCATACAGCACCACCAATAAAATAACCATTTACGAAATTGACAAGAAAAACCAAGTAGCTATTGTCGACAAACAAGAAAATGAAACACATGAATACAGACTCTTGGTCAATAAAACCCATGCAAGACATTTTCCAATCATTGTAAATTATTGCAAAGACCAAAAGATGCGGGAATTTCATTTTGACACTCCCGATTACTTGAAATTATTGGGAATAAGTAAATAAAGCAGAATGCGATAGCACGCAATGAATCATCTAGAATTCCTAAATATACTTATCTCGATGTTCAAATGGATTTGGCTATGCGATATTCGAAAAATTGAATTGCAATAAGTATTTGGCACTTGTAATTAGGGTTTTTCTGGCAACTTCAAAAACCACTTAGGAATCGGCTCTTCCGTCTCGTTCTCACTGCTGTTAAAGAAAAGATACGTCCTCGCCAACTCCTTGTTGGGCCTCTCCTCCAATTCATTTGCGTATTTCAGAATTCTCTTTCGAGTATTGATTCCAAGTCATCATGCCCATTCGGATTTTGTAATTCTGTTATCATAAATGATAGATTGATTGAATGTATATGAATAGATGTCTGGTTACAACATTGATATCATTTCAATTTAATTTATCTTTTGTAAAAAAAATATTACGTTTTTAGTAAAACCTAATTAGCGATTCAAGGGGGATATTTTATTAAAAGAATCGCAAATCCCAACCTTTCTGTTTTTTCGCGCTAGGGATAGAAGCGATAGCCCGCAAGACCCATTGGGCTGAGGACTTTAGCGAATAGCCCGACCCAAATTCCGTGTAGTTTACGAAACGGATTTTGGGGAGCGCCCAAAGCAACATTGTGATTCCCGCATTGCTTTGAATTAAAATCTATCTTTGCCACAAACAGTCTGCCTTGTCGCGAGGTATTTGCAAAAGTACCGCGAGGAAAGTCCGGGCAACACAGAGCATCCTGCTTCCTAACGGGAAGGCGGTGGACGGGAAACCAACCACTGACAGCAAGTGCCACAGAAAAAATACCGCCATTTTTTAGGAAATGGTAAGGGTGAAAACGCGGGGTAAGAGCCCACGACGCATTTGGCGACAGGTGTGATGGTAAACCTCAGGAGTTGAAAGTCCAAATAGGCAAGAGATGAGGCTGCTCGTCTAAGATCTTCGGATCGCTCTTGCGGGTAGGGCGCTAGAGCCTGCTGGCGACGGCAGGCCCAGATAAATGACAAGGGTTGTTCTTTCGGGAACAATACAGAACCCGGCTTATAAGACTGTTTTATTTTTCTTTTAATGGGTTGAGTTTAGGTTGGAATGCAAAAATAATCGCCGCTTTCTTCATTTTAACAACAAGGAATTTTGGTTTGACGTTTTCGATTTATAAATTAATTCCATAGTGTTGATAGGCATTTCAGGAGATTAAAATGGGGCCAACGAGATGTGTCGAAAGCGTAGTGAATAAGTGTACCTTTGCGGCTCAATATATATAATGACTACTTTTTCTGAATTGGGGCTCCGTCCGGAGCTTCTGGAGGCAGTAACCCAGATGGGGTTCACGACTCCAACACCTATCCAGGAGCAGACAATACCACTGCTTACTGAGAACATTACCGACCTTGTTGCACTTGCTCAAACCGGAACCGGCAAAACTGCTGCGTTTGGATTGCCATTGCTTAACATTATGGATGAAGAACGCCGCACTCCGCAGGCACTTATCCTCTGCCCTACCCGCGAACTCTGCATGCAGATTACCAAAGATTTGGAAGCTTTCTCTTCGAAAATGCCTTTGGTGAAAATTGTTGCCGTTTACGGAGGTACTGCTATTACCACGCAGATTAGCGCCATTAAACGCGGTGTTCAAATTGTTGTGGCAACTCCAGGACGTTTGAAAGATCTTATCGATCGTAAAGCCATTGCCTTGAGCGAAGTGGAAACCTTGGTTCTCGATGAAGCCGACGAAATGCTCAACATGGGCTTTCGCGAAGACATCGATTACATCTTAGCTACGACTCCTGAAGAAAAACAAACGTGGTTGTTTTCTGCAACCATGCCTTCGGAAGTTGCTTCTATTTCAAAACGTTACATGGTTTCGCCAGTGGAAATTTCTGTTGGAAAGTAAAACCAAGGTGCGACGAACATCAGCCATGTGTATT
>CALQJV010000002.1 GCA_943330985.1 Chitinophaga pinensis | reverse complement strand
TTGAAACAATTCGGTGATTTCATCAGGAGTTTGGTTTGGAACCAAGCGCATAGAGATTTTCGCGTATGCTTTCGAAGGTAAAACTGTTTTAGCTCCTTCGCCAATGTAACCACCCCAAATTCCATTCACATCCAACGTTGGACGAATGGAAGTACGTTCAACCGTTGAATAACCTTTTTCACCCATCACATCGTTCACTTTCAATTCGGCATTGTATTCTTCTTGGCTAAATGGTGCTTCGGCAATCATTGCGCGTTCAACCGTACTCAATTCCACCACATTGTTATAAAAACCCGGAATGGTAATGTGACGATTTTCATCATGCATAGAAGCAATCATGTTACACAACACATTAACAGGATTGGCAACTCCACCGCCATACACACCCGAATGTAAATCGCGATTGGGACCTGTAACTTCCACTTCTACATAACTTAAACCGCGTAATCCTGTTGTTATAGATGGAATGTCGTTAGCCAACATCGAAGTATCGGAAACCAACACGCAATCGGCCTTGAGCTTTTCAATGTTTGCTGACAAGAATGGATCGAGGTTCGATGAGCCCACTTCTTCTTCACCTTCAATCATAAACTTTACATTGCAAGCAAGTTGTCCGCTTTTCAACATCAATTCAAATGCTTTCACATGCATGAACATTTGACCTTTATCGTCGGCCGAACCACGTGCATAAATATTTCCATTACGAATAACGGGTTCGAATGGGGGAGATGTCCATAAATTAATTGGATCGGCAGGCTGCACATCATAGTGTCCGTAAACCAAAATAGTAGGCAGTTTCGGATCGATGATTTTTTCGCCATATACGATTGGGAATCCTGGAGTAGGACAAATTTCAACGTTATCGGCTCCAGCTTTAATTAAATGATCGCGCACAGAGTCGGCTGTTCTTAGAACATCATCTTTGTATTTAGGGTCTGCACTCACCGAAGGAATGCGAAGAAGTTCAAATAATTCGGCAAGAAATTGATCTTTGTGCTGTTCAACCAGCGCTTTCATATCACTCATTGTGTAAAGTTTAATACGTTTTGAATTTTGTGAAACAAGTTTAATGTAAATTTGATTAAAATCTGGGCGAATTTCGGTTAAATTTTCATTCATTTAAACTTCATTCCAATAAAACAATCGAAACACATTCACGTTGAGATATTGAACGATGTTGACTAAGCAATACAAACCTTATATATGTGTAATACGTGTATTTTTTATGCTCGTATTTCCTATGCAATTGTCTGCACAGCTTACGGTTTCTCAACAGAACGCAACTACCTTAGTTCAAAATGTATTGGTGGGTTCGGGTGTTACCGTTTCAAACATTAGTTTTCAAGGAGCCGCTCCAATGATTGGTAGTTTTGATGGTTCAAATTCCAACATTGGGCTTTCCTCAGGTATCATAATGAGTACAGGGAAAATTCAAGATGCTCCAGGACCTAACCAGGAAACGGGTTCAGGTGCAGAAATGAATGTGAATGGAAATGCATTGCTCGACAACATTCTAACAGGCAATAATCAAACATTAGATGCGGCTGTGTTGCGCTTCAATTTTGTGTGTGAAGGCAATAAAGTGCAGTTTCGCTATGTGTTTGCATCCGAAGAATATCCAGAATATGTATGCAGCGATTTCAATGATGTGTTCGGATTTTTCATTAGCGGTCCCGGTATTACAGGCAACCAAAATTTAGCGGTCTTACCTGGGTCCAATGCTTTGGTTTCCATTAATTCGGTGAATGGCGGATCGGTTGGGTCGGAAGGCTCATCTAACAACCCATGTATTTTATCGAATTCGAACTTGTATCGCCCCAATAGTTCAAGTTCGGTTGAATACGATGGTTGGACAAGCATATTAACCGCCATGAGTAATGTAATTCCTTGTCAAACGTATACACTCACCATTGCCATTGCTGATGTAAAAGATCGCCTATACGATAGTGCTGTGTTTCTCGAAAGTAAGAGCTTTACGAGTACCGAAATTACTATGACTAGTGAGAGTTCATACGTTGATGGCCTTTCGGATATTTATGAATCATGCGGCTACAATACTATCAAGCTTTTTAGATCAGGTAATTTAAGTTCCCCACTTACCATAAATTTAACTACTGGCGGAACTGCAACTTATGGAGTCGATTACACCGCATTTCCAACCTCCATTACATTTCCAGCTGGGGTAGACATGGTCAGTTTTCAAGTGTTTGCATTAGCCGATGCTATTTCAGAACTTGCTGGAGAAACTATCGAAATAATCTATACACAAACCGGCTGTTTTGGAACAACCACCAAACAAGTCAATTTGAAAGTATACGACCCACCTCCCACATTGCTCGTGAATGCCGGATTAGACCAAAGCTACACCTGTCCCAACGTGGAGGTAACTCTCAGTGCTTTGGCGAGTGGTGGTGTGCAACCCTATTCCTATCAATGGCAAAATTTTCCAGCATTGCAAAATCCGGTTAATGCCATTCCTGGTTCTTCAACAACTTATTCGGTAACAGCAACCGACCAATGTGGAAGTACTGCCAATGACGATGTATTGATTGATATTGTGGGGTATGTTCCTTTATCCTTATCTGCACACAATGATACTTCCATTTGTAAAGGTTCGACAATTCAACTATGGGCTTCGTATGTTGGAGGAAAATCGCCTGTGGTTTATTACTGGGAGGATCCTAGTGTAACTTCCCTTTTACGTTTGGTTAGCCCCGAAGAAACTACCGCATATACTTTTACGGTAACCGATGCCTGCAATATTTCCAAAAGCGAAACCATCAACATCGATGTTAACGAGGTGAAAGCCCTGTATTCGCTTACCTACCTCGATCATTCAACCATACAATTTAATGATTTGTCTTACTTGAATATCTTAACGTGGGATTGGGATTTTGGTGATGGAATTGGCAATTCAATAGTGCAAAATCCCATTTACACATTCCCCGATACAGGAACTTTCGTAGTAAATTTAGAAGTCAAAGATGCATTCGGCTGTATAGATAAAGTAAGCAATCCTGTGAAGTCTTACCCGCCTTTTCATTTTTATATTCCCAATACATTTACACCCGATGGCGATGGATTGAACGATAGTTTCTCGGGAGTAGGAGAGGGCTTTGTGAGTTTCGAAATGTATATTTTTAACCGATGGGGAGAGCAAATATTCCATTCAGAAAATTACAATAATACATGGGGAAAAGGAGCTCGAGGCGTTTTAGATCGAGTGCAAAATGATGTTTATGCCTATAAAATTATTTTGGTGAAACCTACCTTAGAAAAGGTGGAGTTTATAGGCAGGATAACGGCAATTAGATAAATTCTTGTATTGATAATTTGACTGAAATGACCAACATCCTTTTTAGCTATTTTGATTCTTAGGCAAACCACTCAAATTCAAATGTTAGTGTTTAACATTTGAATTACCTGTTAAATCTCAAATGATAAATTGAATTGCATTATGGAATTGAACGAAATAGTTGAATTTAGATCATCTCCATTAATTCAAGATAAACTTCATCAATTTGGTTTCGCAAAATCATTTAAAGAAGACGAAACTATTCTCAATGAAAATGCTTATATCAAAGCCATTCCAATTGTTACAAAAGGAAGTATTCGAGTAATGCGAACAGATGAGGATGGCAGAGAAATTCTATTATATTATATAAAAGCTGGAGAAAGTTGTATCATGTCTTTCCTTGGAGGTATGCACCACGATACCAGTAAAGTAAGAGCAGTTGCTGAAGAAGAAACGGAAATCCTTTTTATTCCCATTGACAAAGTGAGTTTATTAATTAAAGAATTTCCGGAATGGCTCGATTATATTTTCCGTTTATATCACAAACGTTTTGAAGAATTATTGGAAGTTGTAAATGCCATTGCATTCAAAAAATTAGATGAGCGTCTATTAAACTTCATTCAACGAAAATGCGAATTAACAAACAATAAAACCCTCCACGTAACTCACGAACAATTAGCCAATGAACTGGGAACAGTGCGTGTTGTTGTTTCACGATTGCTCAAGCAAATGGAAGAACAGGGCTTGGTAGAACTTGGTCGAAATAAAATTTCGCTTGTGTAACACAAGTTGCTGTGGCCTTAAATAGATTGTTGGAATATTGCAGTATAAATTTTACTCCAATTTACTTCAAGACAATGAAAACAAACATGGGTTCAGCAGATAGGGTTATTAGAATTATAATTGCTATCGTAATTTTAGGCTTGTATTTTACGGATATAATTTCGGGTACAACTGCAATTATAGGTTTAGTTCTTGCTGGGATATTTATCCTCACTAGTTTTTTGCGTTTTTGTCCATTGTATTTACCATTTGGCATTTCAACCAAAAAGAAAGAGGAGCAGCAAACAAATTAAATCTATTCTATTCAAATGAAATTGCACTATTGTAATTCATCGGATTTGATTTAATAGAATTTAAACATCAACGTCTTTTTATTCGATTAATGAAAGCAATTCAAAAACACCAACTCACCCTAATTGGCATAGTTGCGGGTGCATTAGCGGGTTATTTATACTACCATTTTATAGGATGCGAAGGTGGAACAAGTGCTATAACTTCTCAACCAGCCAATAGTACAGTTTATGGTGCCATGATGGGAGGAATCGTATTTAACATGTTTCAAAAAGAAAAACCAAAATCTCAATCAAAATGAACGCAGAAAAAATCATCAAGGAAAAACAAGGAACCATTGTAGATGTTCGAACACCCGTTGAATATATGGGTGGAAATGTTGTGGGTTCGATTAATATACCTTTGCAGGAAATTCAACAGCGCTTGGATGAAGTGAAAAATTTGAAGCAACCATTAGTGCTTTGTTGTGCTAGCGGAAATAGAAGCGGACAAGCAACTCAATTTCTTTCACATCAAGGCATTGAATGTGTCAATGGAGGTTCTTGGTTAGACGTTAATTATTATCAAACTCAAACAAATTAATTATGATTAACGCAATTAAAAATTTATTCGGATTAGGAACCAAAGTAAACTATGCCGAAATGTTAAAACAAGGTGCAATAATTTTAGATGTTCGAAGTAAAGCAGAATATCAGGGAGGTCATATTAAAGGATCAATCAATATTTCAGTTGATACATTGAATAATAATTTGATAAAACTTAGTGATAAGAACAAAGCAATTATTACCTGCTGTGCAAGTGGCATGCGAAGCGCCTCCGCAAAAAGTATTCTAAAAACAAATGGCTATACCAATGTGCACAATGGAGGTGGTTGGATGAGTCTAAAAAATAAATTGTAAACATGGAATCCCACTATTATAATGTTGACGTTAATTGGGTTGCTGATCGAAAAGGAATTATATGTTCGCCAGAATTGACAGCTGCATTCGGAATGTGCATAGAAGTTGCTACTCCACCTGAATTCCCTAAGGGAATAAATGGAATTTGGTCCCCAGAGCATTTATTTACAGCTGCAGTTAACAGTTGTTTGATGACTACTTTTTTATCCATTGCCGAAAATTCTAAACTGAATTTCACCCATTTTAGTTGCCAATCGAAAGGCAAACTGGAGCAAGTGGAAGGGAAGTATATTATGAGTGAAATTATCCTTGAACCTCTTGTCACTATTGTGGATGAAAAAGATAGAGAAAAAGCCGAACGGATTCTTCAGAAATCCGAGGCTGCATGCTTGATATCCAACTCGATTAAATCGAAAATTACGTTAATTTCGAAAATTGATATTGCATCAAATTCCGATTTTTAATTTTTATTGCGTATTTAAAATAATAATGAGCAGTTTAAGTGTTAAAATCCAATTATACTTTAATCAAACTGCGAAAATGAATAATGTGTTTTGTAATTTAATGGATACGTTTGAAAGAATTTTAGCTGTTCAATTAAAATAAAATGAAACAACGCGTACTTAGAAATTGGACTTTTATGCGGTTAATTTACCTTATCATGGGAATTCTTGTGATTATTCAATCCGCTATGATATCTCAATGGTTGGGAGTTGTTTTGGGGGCTTACTTTGCCTCAATGGGTTTGTTTGCTTTTGGTTGCGCTTCGGGCAATTGTCTTGGCGGAAACTGCGATTATTCTAAAGAGAACGTTTAACTCACTTTTTTAATTCTGAAACTCAAAATAAGATGCCTGAAACATTTTCGGAAATAATTCATAGCTCAACACCAACTTTGGTTGATTTTTATGCTGAATGGTGTGGGCCTTGCAAAATGATGAAACCCATTTTGGAAGAACTAAAATCGGCTGTTGGAGAAAAGGCAAAAATTATTAAAATAGACGTTGATAAAAATCCGCAAGTTGCAAGCGCCTACAAAATTCAAGGTGTACCAACATTAATTATTTTCAAAGAAGGTCAAATTAAGTGGCGACAATCGGGCGTTGTATCAGCTCAAAATCTTCAACAATTAATTAAACAATTTTCAATCGAATGAAAAAACTATTTTCTATTGCAACTATCGCGATGCTGTTTTTTAGCTGCAGCAATGGACAAACCTCCAACAAACAATGGAAATTATCAGCAAGCGATTTTGCTTCTAAAATAAAGGAACTCCCTAAAGCCCCAATTTTGGATGTCAGAACACCTGAAGAATTTTCAGGCGGACATTTAGAAAACGCCTTGAATACCAATTGGAATGGAGATACTTTCAACAAAGACATCGCCTCAATCGACAAATCGGAACCTGTTTTTGTTTATTGTTTAAGTGGGGGACGAAGTTCATCGGCTGCATCCCAAATGCGATCGGATGGCTTTAAACAGGTTTATGAGATGGATGGTGGGATGATGAAATGGCGCAGTGCAAATCTCCCGGAGATATCAGGAAATAATAAACCTTCGAATTCAATGTCGATGGAGGAATACAACGCATTGCTTAAATCGGATAAGTTAATATTGATTGATTTTTATGCAGATTGGTGCGCTCCATGTAAAAAAATGCAGCCATATTTATATGAAATTTCAACTGATATGGCTGATAATGTTCGTGTAATTAGAATAAATGCTGACGAAAATCAAGAACTTTGTAAAGAATTAAAAATAGACGCGCTTCCCGTATTACAACTTTATAAAAACCAAAACCTCATTTGGAAGAATGTTGGATTTATTGAAAAAGCAGAAGTTGTTAAGAAATTAAAATAAGGACTTATACCATCGTTGATTTTCCCTGTGATTAAATTTTATAATGAGTTCATGGAAAATCTTGGATAATATTTCTCGACTTCCAATATCCCTTTTTTGAGAAATCATGTTCTTTTTTTTTGTTATTTCGTGTGTTGATCAAGTCGATAATATTCCGAAATGCGAACGCGATTATTTTTCATAATCATACTGCTTATTCAAATCTGTAAACCAGATCTGCTTAAGGCGTCTCATATTATTGGGGGGGAAATTTATTACGATTGTTTGGGGAGTGGTCAATTCAGAATCACTTTAAAACTATATCGCGATTGTTACACTACTGGCGCTCAATACGACGATCCTGCCAATGTTGGAATTTACGATGCAAGTGGTGGCTTGTACCTGAATTTGCAAATGCCATTACCCAACACCATTCCAGTAATCCCTATACAAAACATCAATCCCTGTTTTCAGGGCGGGTCAACCATTTGTGTTCAAGAAGCGATCTACACTAAACTGATTTCCTTGCCGTTCAGTCCAGGAGGCTACACGTTGGTTTATCAACGATGCTGCCGAAATCCAGCCATTTTGAATCTGAACAATCCTTCGAATGCTGGATTAACAAATACCATTCAGATTCCGGATATTGCTTGGACAACGTGCAATTCAAGTCCGCGTTATTCACTTTATCCACCCATTGTAATGTGTTTAAACGACATGATGGAATTTAATCACGTTGCGGTTGATCCCGATGGTGACGTGTTGCAATATTCCTTGTGCGCGCCCTATGATGGAGCCAGTTCGGCGGCACCCATGCCCGTTCCACCGCCGGGTCCACCTTTCAGTTTGGTGACTTTTTCGGCACCATATACAGCTGCAAATCCTATCCCAGCAAGTGTTCCAACCAATATAAATTCCAATTCTGGTCTACTAAGAATTAAACCCAATCAGGCCGGTCAGTATGTATTAGCAGTTTGTGTTAGTGAATACCGCAATGGCGTTTTGTTAAGCACAAACAAACGCGACTTTCAGTTTCAGGTAGTGCCCTGCGATTTAGTAACAACAGCCAATTTCAGTCCTTCTATATCAGGTGGGTCTGCTCAGTTAATTAACGGCGTTTTGACTTTATGCGGTGGATTACAAGTTGAGTTTTCAAATAATACATCAATATCTGGCGCCGGGGCAGCTACAAATAATTCTATTTACAGTTCCTGGGATTTTGGCGTTCCTTCCATTAATACAGACATTAGCGATGTGGCTTCTCCCATTTATACCTATCCCGATTCTGGAACGTACAATGTTTTATTAATTGCCAATAAGGGCTTTTCCTGTGCCGACACATTGGTTACGCCAATTGCTGTTTACCGCGAAGTAATTGCTGAAATTAACAATCAGGCCGCTCAGTGTATTACAAACAATGCGTTCAATTTTCAAACCTTGGGGCAACACGAAAATAACGCAACCTACACTTGGAGTTTTGGTGGACCTGCATCGCAGGCAAGTTCAACTCTTAGAAATCCAAGTGGAGTCTCGTGGTCTTCTCCAGGTGTATATCCGGTTACATTGGTCGTTTCCGATCCACATTGCAGCGATGATACATCAATCAATATTACAGTTTATGATTTACTCGATGTGGTTATCTCGGTGAATAACGACAATGCCTGCAATCCTGCAACTTTGCAGTTCTTCAATGAATCATCAAACGCCCCCGGAGCATTATTTATCTGGGATTTTGGTGATGGAGAATTCTCAACCGAAGCTAATCCTTGGCATACATACACCCAACCGGGCACCTACGATATTCAACTATCCGTTCAAAACACCGTTGGATGCACAGGCATTATAAATGAAAATTTCCCCTCATTTATAACGATACGACCAAGTCCAGTGTCAGACTTCGAAGCGAGTCCGCGAATGGCAAATGTGCTTCAACCCCAAATAACCTTTACCGATTTATCGAGCAATTTCACCGATAGCTGGCTTGAACCAGGCGATGGAATTCTCGTGAATGATCCCAATATCACATATACCTATGCCGATTCGGGTAGTTATGATGCACAATTACACACCGTTAATGCTGAAGGATGTTATGATACAGCGCATATTGAAATTCGCATTGATCCGGTTTATACCTGCTACATTCCCAATGCATTTTCTCCGAATGGTGACGATATAAATGAAACATTTCGTCCAATTGGTGAAGGGTTTAAAACCTATAACCTCATCATTTTTGATCGATGGGGACATCAAGTATTTCAAACCAACGACAGTCGAGCAGTGTGGGACGGACGTGTTAATGGCGGTGATTTAGTTGCGCAGTCTGGCGTTTTTAATTACCAACTTTCAGTCCGAGATATTCTCAATGTGGATTATAGTTACACAGGAATCGTAACCTTGGTAAGATAAAATTTAACATTCATCTTGTTTTTTGTTAGCAAAATCGAGAGTTTATTTAACATTCTGCTTTTTTATTGCAGAATTTTCTTAGTTTTACAAAGTCGATGTAAAAACTACCAATTAAAAAATGTCGTTGAATTTCAATTTTAGTAAGTCTATTTCTCGATTGATGGGGATTTTGATGTGCTTCGCATTTGTAAATAGTTCTTTTGGTCAAGTTATTCAACAAATGTTTAATATTTTGCCGCCGGATGTTTCAACATGTACAGTGCCAAGTGCTTTTCCAACGTTAAATGCCGTATATCCTCCTAGTATTTTAGTGTCTGCAGGAACAGTTACGGGTTCGGGGTATGCAACATCCAATATTACCATTGACAATACACCAGCTGTCGGAACAGCAGTTCCTTTAACCGACGATGCTTTTGCTGGACCATTTCCAATTAATTTCCCTTTTAATTTTTACGGTGTCAATTACACTAATTTTTACATCAGCGCCAATGGTTACATTGGCTTTACGTCTCCGCTTCCCTCCACATTCAGCTATAATGGAAGCGACATGACCGATATTGCCACTTTATGTGGGAGTAATACGCTACCGAACAATGCAATTTTTGGGTATTTTCAAGATTTTAATCCCAATGGAGTAGCTAATGCAGTTCAATACCAAACAACGGGAGTTGCTCCTAATCGGGTTTTAACGGTTTACTTTTCAAATCTTCCATTCTTTTCAAGTTGTACTGGAACTAGTTCTTTTCGCATAAAACTTTTTGAAACTTCGGGGGCAATTCAAATACATATTACCAATAAACCTATTTGTTCAGGAATGTGGCAAGGAGGTGGTTATTCAGGATTAGCACCTCAATGCCCAGCATCAACAAGTGGAGGTTGTCCTTCATACACTACAGGGGGAGCTGATGTTGCACTTAGCAATGTTGCATTTCAATACACACCATTTATTGCAGGAAGCACTGCTCCAATATCGGCAAGTGTGAGCAATGTATCGTGGTCTGGAATTAGCGGTACCAATGGTAGTTCATTTAATATTACCAATACTACCAACACAACGGCCTCTCCAATTGTGTTAGGTTCTGCGGGGCAATCGCCCAAAAGATATATTATCAAAGTTACCTATGATGTACCTTGTGCAACAGATGTAGTTTACATAGATACATTTGTTATACGGTACGTTGCTCCCCCAACATCATTATTTACTGCCACCGAAACGGGAGCTCCCTCATCCACTCAAATTTGCTTAAGCGAAACCGCAACAATTACATACGCGGGCAATGCAACTCCACCATTATCGGCATATACATTTTTATGGAATTTTGATGGAGGAACAGCAATACCTGCCACTGGTGGTGCTGGTCCATTTCAAATATCTTGGTCAACACCGGGAACTAAAAACATAACATTGAAAGTTATAGCCGGAACCTGTACTTCCGCTGTTACTACAAAACAAATTATTGTAAATCCTACGCCAACCTCCACGTTTACTGTCAGTAATGCAACGCTTTGTTTAAATCCTGTTACATCGACTTCGGCAAACACTACTGTAACATTTACTGGTGTTGTTTTACCTACTCCGGCAACAGCACCTGTGTATTCATGGAACTGGAATGGCGGAACTGTTGTGAGTGGATCGGGTGAGGGCCCCTATGTGATTAATTGGGGGAGTTCCGGAATTAAGAATATTACACTTACGGTTAATCAAAACGGATGTACCTCTTCGGTCACAACTATTCCTGTAACAGTGAATGCTGCTGTTAATATTGATTTTACGTTTCCAACAACGGCCTGTACAAATTCCAACACGAGTGCAACAGCGAATCCTGCATTTTCTTATGTTGGAATAAATACTCCTGGCTTACTTTACAATTGGTCATGGGATGGAGGAACGGTTATAAGTGGAACGGGAGCCGGAGCATATTCAATGCATTGGACAACACCAGGAACAAAAAACGTTTCACTTACGGTTACTCAAAATGGCTGTGTATCAAATACAGCAAGTCACACCATTGATGTTTATGATCCGCCAACATCCAGCTTTACTATTAGTCCAGCGAGTGTTTGTGTGGGCGCAGCAACAACATTAATATATAACGGAACAGCGGCTCCAACGGCAACTTTCAATTGGACGGCTAGCACTGGAACACTAACTCCCGGAGGAACAGCTTCCAATACCCAACAAGTTTCATATCCATCAAGTGGAAGTCCTAACGTTAGTTTGATTGTTACAGAGCATGGATGTGTCTCTTTGTCTTCTGCTCAAACACTTACAATAAATCCAACGCCTACAGCAACATTTACAGTTCCTGCGAGTGTATGTCCTGATATGGATGTTTTAGTTGATTACACCGGAACGGGATCCGCAACAGCAAGTTATACTTGGAGCTTTGATGGTGGAAATGCTTCGCAACTCGGGCCCAATAACAATGACTCATACAATGTAAACTGGAGCACTTCAGGAATTAAAACAATTTCACTTATTGTATCTGAATTTGGATGTGCTTCGCAACCACTAACTCATACTGTTGAAGTTTATCCAATTCCTACGTCAATATTCACTGCTTTAAGTCCAGTATGTGAAGGATCTCCAAGTACCATTAACTATACAGGTTCGGCCGCTTCTTCAGCGACGTATAATTGGTCATTCCTTGCAGGTACTCCTGCAACAGCAAATACACAAGGGCCTCATTCCGTTTCGTGGTCGACAAGTGGAACGTATAATTTAAACCTTACCGTTACAGAAAACGGCTGCGTTTCTGCTCCAACTCAAGTACAGGTAATCGTAAATCCAATTCCTACATCCAGTTTTACAGCGAGCAACCCAGTTTGTTTGAATGGAACCGGCACACTACTTTATAATGGTACTGCTCCTGCAAATGCCTTGTTTTCATGGGACTTCGGCGGAGGCAACTCCAATGTAACCGTAGGGCCGGGACCAATTGTGGTGGATTGGAGTTCGACAGGAACCAAAACGCTTACATTAAATGTAGTTTCATTGGGATGTGCTTCAACAACAAGTTTGATAGATATAGAAGTACTTGCGCTCCCTGTTGTTGATGCGGGTTCAAATATTGAAGTCTGTTCAGGAGCCGTTGTTCCGATGGGAACTATAGGTGATCCAACTTACACATACCAATGGACTCCACTTCTTGGAATTGCCGATCCAACACAATCGGGCTCTACCATACAATTGCAAAACAATACACCCAACACACAAACGTATCAGTTCACTTTAACTGCCAACGACGGCCAATGTTCTAATACAGATGCCATGTTATTTTCGGTTACTGCGCCTCCAACAGTCGTTTTTAATATTCCTCCAGGGCAATGTTTTGAAGGAAATTCATTCGATTTTGAGGCAGTGGGTGAATTTACAAGTACGGCAAACTTTATTTGGAGTTTTGGTCCCAATGCGAATGTCGCTTCTAGCGCAATTTTAAATCCATCAAACATTTCATTCATTACAACGGGCTCTCAAAATGTATCTTTACAAGTTGATGATTCTGGATGTTTCAGTAATTTATTCATGTCCAATGTGCAGGTTTTTGAAGAGCCAACAGCCGATTTTGAAGCTGAAATAACATCGGGGTGTATGCCGTTAAAAGTGAATTACATCAATTTGTCAACGGTTCCAACTTCCCTCATGAGTTACACATGGAATTTTGGAATTGGAAATCCTTCAAGTTCTTCTAGTCCATCATTCAATTATGAAGATGCTGGCGTTTATGATGTCTCTTTGTTAGTGGAAACTCCTCAAGGTTGTTCTGATACACTATTTATAGATAGTTTGGTACACGTGTTTCCAGTGCCAACATCAGGGTTTGTTGTTGATAAATTTGAAGCTACTGTTTTAGAACCGAAAATTGATTTTATCAGTAACGCAATAAATTCCGATACTGCATGGTATGTAGTTTCTACAGGAGATACATTGTATGGATATAATCAAAACTATTATTTCCCCGATTCTGCAGGCATTTATTCAATTATACAATATGTCTCGAATGAATATGCCTGTACCGATTCAACCGATAGAAGTATCACCATCACAACAGGATATAAGATTTTTATTCCTAATAGCTTCTCACCGAATGGCGATGAAGTAAACGACTACTTCAAACCAGTTGGTGAGGGTATTACATCATACCATATCTCCATTTTTAATCGTTGGGGACAACAAGTTTATGCTTCGTACGATTATGAGAATGGCTGGGATGGACGAAATTATATAGGAAGTATTGTAATTCCTGGAGCGTATTTCTTTAAAATTGATTTGATTGATGAAAAGAATTACGACCAACATGTTGAAGGTGTAATTAACGTTTTGAATTAATGAATAATATTTTAGAAAACAAGAAAGGTCGGTTATCCGACCTTTCTTGTTTAAGTGTTTTCATTATAAAGATTCCATAAGTACTGAATACAAATCAATCATACTTCGAATGTCATCCTTGTTTACAAGCTCATTCGGTGAATGAACATGTTGCTCTGCAGCGCCAATAAAACACCAATCGATGGGCAACATGCTTTTTTGTAAATCGGTTCCATCGCTTCCACCACTTCCTTCCACTTCCAACTGAAAGGGGATTTTAGATTCTTGAGCAATGTTTCTAATTTTATTTACAAAAGACCGACGCGGTATACCCGAATCCCGAATTGATATGGCAACTCCATTGCCCGAAGTAACACCCTCGGTAATCCAAGTAATGTCCGAAATTAATGCTTGATGAACGCCATAATCTCGGTACATCCTTTCGGCCAAATAACCAACCGATCCTCCACCATGCTCTTCCCAACAGGAAAAAACAATGATTCCATCTTGGAGAGTCTCTGCTACTTTTAATGCCGCATAAACGCCCAGTCGATTATCCATGTAACAACATTGAACATCATGCGTTGTTTCTCTGAAATTGGGCTTGAAGCTCAAAGGAGTACCTGTTTCAATAGTTCGATGAAATCGATACGACAAAGAATCATCGTATGCGTCAACATACATGGTGCATTCAATTTCCCCTTGACTATCGCTTCCTACTAATTCGTATCCGTTTTGAGTTCGCGGTCCACCAATCTTTACCAATTGATTTCCGTATCTAACAGTGAACCCAATCGAATCCATGTGCGCAAAAATGGCGGTTCTTGGTTTCCCAAAAACGAGCATGACGCAATCTTGAAAACCTTTCCCAGATAGAATTTCAGGTTGTTGTTTCCAGGAATGTTGATTAGATTGAATATAATCGAGTACGAAATTTTTCATCGGTTCCTCATCGCCAGAGGTTGCCCGAATAGCACATAAATCTTGAAGTAGTTTCATGTGCCAAAGATGTAAAAAAGCCGGATGCAATCTTCGAAAAGACACATCCGGCTTAAAATTATTATTTCAATTAGTTTTCGGTTTGAGTCGATGCTGTTGGTCCTGTTATCTTAATTTGTTTTACCAAGGTACTGCTGCAATCAAAATTTGTAGCTTCAACGGTTACAGTGTAAATTCCAGGTTTTGCATAGGAATGTGTTGCTGTTTCAGCGCCAATTTCGGGTTGTGAATTATCTCCAAAGTGCCAAACATATTCTGTTGCAAAATCGCTTGATGCTTTGATTATTATGTCTTTTCCAATACTGTATTGATTGGTTTTTGCAAGGGCAATTTCAACTTGAACACCTTTAGGAGACCGTACCACAAATTCATCGATGGTCGAAGTTCCATCAGGTAATGTAAAGTTGATCAAATAATTTCCCGCTTTTAAACTTCCGATGCGACGATCATAGCCAACTTTTCCTTCGCTAATTAAATCGCCTTCTTTACGAAGGATTTTGTATTTCCAATCGGCTCCCGAAAGATTAACCATCGCTAATACACCAAGTTGTTGATCGCAAAGAGGTTGCTCAATTTTAATTTGGATGGCTCTTTTATCGGCTATTTCAGAATATTGAAGCGATTCCATTGTGCGAAAAG
>CALQJV010000001.1 GCA_943330985.1 Chitinophaga pinensis | reverse complement strand
AATGGTTAAAGCAGCAGTGGAGGACATTCCCTATATTCGTTCATGCGACATTGAATTTTCATTGCCCCAGCCTTCATTCACAATAAATACCCTCACACATCTGAACGAAAAATATCCGCAACATGAGTTTTCAATAATTCTTGGGGCAGATAATCTCGAAAGTTTCCACAAATGGAAAAACTACGAGGAAATATTAAACAATTATGCATTGTATATATATCCCAGACCGGGTTACTCCCTGCCGGATCATTTGAATCATGCAAATATCACAAGTGTCGATGCTCCATTAATGGACATTTCTTCCACCATGATTCGAATGGCTATAAAATCGAAGAAAGATGTTCGATGTTTTATGCCAATTAAGGCATTTGAATATATGGAGGAAATGCATTTTTATAAATAGCGTTTATCTCAATTCGAATTTGTTTGTCATAATTTCTTCTTCTTTCATTGTCACATAGTCATCATTTCTAAGTTCATCAAATTGAATTTCCAATGTAAATTGCATTTGTTTCGCCTTTTTGTCATGAACATTTCGAAGGAATAAAACTTGGGTTACAAAGCCCAAGGAAATTCCTTAATTTCGCACACTATTTTTGAATATTAGAACCCATGATCAAATCGATCGCCAACCTGTTTGGAAAAATTATCGGTAGTAAAGCCGATCGCGACCTTGCTGAAATTCGTCCGCTAGTCGATAAAATAAATGTCATTTATCCAACACTTGCTTCTTTAAGCAACGATGAGTTGAGAAGTAAAACGACTACGTTTAGGGCCGACATCCAGGTCGCAATTCAAGCCGAACGCGATGAGATTGCTGCGCTAACTGCCCGCGTTGAATCTGAATCGGAGATGGATTTTTCAGAAAAGGAAACGATTTTCGATTCGATTGATAAAATCAAGAAAAAGATTCACGAAAAAATCGAGGTTAAATTGCTTGAGATTTTACCTGAAGCATTTGCGGTTATGCGCGAAACTGCTCGTCGTTTTACCCAAAATCCAACACTCGAAGTAACAGCAACACAACTAGACCGCGATTTTTCTATTAAGAAAGACTACGTATCTATAAACGGAGATAAAGCCATCTACATGAACAACTGGCCTGCAGCCGGAAACCGAGTTGTTTGGGATATGGTTCATTACGATGTGCAACTCATTGGTGGTATCATGCTTCACAAAGGGAAGATTGCGGAGATGGCTACTGGAGAAGGAAAAACACTCGTGGCAACTTTGCCTGTTTATCTCAACGCGCTTTCGGGTGAAGGAGTGCATCTAGTAACGGTGAACGATTACCTTGCTCGACGCGACTCCGAATGGATGGGAACGCTATACGAATTCCATGGTTTGCGTGTGGATTGTATTGATAAACACCAACCTAATTCAGCCGAAAGACGTGCAGCCTATGCTTCCGAAATCACCTTCGGCACCAATAATGAATTTGGTTTCGACTACTTGCGCGACAACATGGCGCGCAGCCCAGAGGAATTGGTTCAACGTGGACATAATTTCGCCATTGTGGATGAGGTCGATTCGGTGTTGGTTGATGATGCAAGAACTCCTCTCATCATTTCGGGTCCAACTCCGAAAGGCGACAATCAAGAGTTCTTCGCATTAAAGCCTCGTATCGAAAAGTTGGTTACTGCGCAACGTAATTACATCAATTCGGCCTTGGCTGAGGCAAAAAAACTTTTTGGTCAAGATGATAAAGAAGCTGGGATGGCTTTGTTGCGTGCTCATCGTGGATTGCCAAAGAACAAAGCGCTCATCAAATATTTGAGCGAATCAGGTGTAAAATCGCTCTTGCAAAAAACGGAAAATTTCTACATGCAAGATCAAAGCCGTGAAATGCATAAGGTAGATGCGGAACTTTTCTTCGTAATTGATGAAAAAAACAACTCCATCGAACTTACCGAAAAGGGAATTGAATTAATTACAGGAGTGAGTGAAGATGCTAATTTCTTTGTGCTTCCAGATGTAGGTTCACAGATTGCTCAAATTGAGAAATCGAAAGATGCAGATGAAGTTAAAATTGATCAAAAAGACCAATTGCTTCGTGATTTTGCAATTAAGTCAGAACGAATTCACACCATCAACCAGCTATTAAAGGCATACACATTATTTGAAACAGATGTTGAATATGTGGTGATGGATGGCAAAGTGAAAATTGTAGATGAGCAAACCGGTCGTATTTTAGATGGTCGTCGATACAGCGATGGATTGCATCAAGCCATTGAAGCTAAAGAGAATGTAACCATCGAAGCAGCTACTCAAACGTATGCTACTGTTACGCTTCAGAATTATTTCCGCATGTACAATAAACTTTGCGGGATGACAGGTACAGCCGAAACAGAAGCCGGCGAACTTTGGGATATTTACAAATTAGATGTTGCTGTTATTCCAACCAACAGAGCAATATCAAGAAAAGATCGCGAAGATTTAGTTTACAAAACAAAGCGCGAAAAATACAATGCGGTAACCGATGTAATCATTGAAGAAACAGCAAAAGGACGTCCGGTTTTAGTGGGTACAACATCGGTTGAGATTTCCGAATTGTTAAGCCGCATGCTTAAATTAAAGGGCATCAAACACAATGTATTGAATGCCAAAATGCACCAACGCGAAGCCGAAATTGTTGCAGAAGCAGGTCAAACATCAACCGTTACTATTGCCACAAATATGGCTGGTCGTGGTACCGACATTAAGCTTGGTGCAGGTGTAAAAGATGCCGGAGGTTTGGCCATTATTGGTACAGAACGTCACGAAAGTCGCCGTGTCGATCGTCAGTTAAGAGGTCGCGCTGGTCGTCAAGGAGATCCAGGTTCCTCACAATTTTTTGTGTCACTTGAAGACGATTTGATGCGATTGTTTGGTTCCGATCGAATTGCAAAAATCATGGATCGTTTGGGAATGAAGGAAGGCGAAGTAATTCAAAGTGGTATGATTACCAGTTCCATTGAACGTGCTCAAAAGAAAGTAGAAGAAAACAATTTCGGGATTCGTAAACGTTTGCTCGAGTATGATGATGTAATGAATTCTCAACGGGAGGTAGTTTATCGCCGTCGCAGAAATGCTTTATACGGAGATCGATTGGCGGTTGATATTGCCAATATGGTTTTTGAAGCTTGCGAAAGTATCATAGAATTACATCAAGATATACGAGATTTTGAGGGCTTTAGATTGGAAGTTATTCGGGTTTTCTCAATGGATACGGCCATTCACCAAGAGCTGTTTTTCAAAGAGAAAATAGAAGACCTTACCGATAGCTTGTATCAAGAAGTAATGAGCTTTTATCGTCGTAAATCGGAACATATTGCCCAAATGGCATTGCCTGTTATTACGCAGATTTACGAAGGACAAGGCCATCAATACGAGAACATTTTAATTCCCATAACAGACGGAATTAAAACCATTCAAGTACTCGTAAATCTTAAAAAAGCAGTCGATTCAAAAGGACGTGAAGTGGTTCATGCCTTAGAGAAAATGATCACGCTTGCTATGATTGATGATGCATGGAAAGAGCATTTACGCGAAATGGACGAATTAAAGCAATCGGTTCAAAATGCGGTTTATGAGCAGAAAGACCCTTTATTGATTTACAAGTTGGAGTCGTTTAATTTATTTAAGCAAATGTTGGGAGATGTTGGGAAAGAGATTACACAGTTTCTTATGAAAGGGAATTTGCCTTCTCAAAATCAAGAACAACCACAAGCTACAATTGCTCCAAAAGCAGCTCCTATTTTAGCAACAAGACCAGCGCCACAGTTGCAAACGAGTAGGAGAGAAGTAAGCGAAATGATAAATACCAACGCCGAAGCTCAGCGATCTACGCCTGTAAAAGCGGAGCCTAAAGTTGGTAGAAATGATACGTGCCCTTGTGGAAGTGGGAAAAAGTATAAGAACTGTCACGGACAAGGGACTGAGCAATAATTATGACCGTTGCAGACCTCCAAAAAACAGTTGATGATTGGATCAAGGAGCACGGCGTAAGGTATTTTAACGAGCTCACGAACACCGCAATTTTAATGGAAGAAGTGGGTGAGCTCGCGAGAATTATGTCTCGCAAGTATGGTGAACAATCGTTTAAAGCGGGAGAAGACGCATCATCACTCGCCGATGAAATGGCCGATGTGTTATTTGTATTAACATGTATGGCTAATCAAACAGGTGTAGATTTAACCGATGCGATAAAGAAGAACCTGGAGAAAAAGACCAAACGCGATAAAGACCGTCATCATTCCAATAAGAAAATAACGGGTTGAGATTCTGATCATATTGGAGCTGCGATGCAAGCAACACGAATATCATTTGCCCCTGCTTTGAATAAATTAACCGCGCAGGATTCAAGCGTCGCGCCTGTTGTAATAACATCGTCAATGAGCAGAATACGTTTGTTTCGAACCAATTCTGTATTAGGTACCGCGAAGATACTATCCACATTTTCCCAACGTTCAAAACGAGAACGACGTGTTTGAGTCCCAGTATTTAAATTCCGAACAAGCGCATCTTCATTCATTTTGGCAGGCAAAGTTTCTTGCAATCCTTCACCAAAAACACCACTTTGGTTATAGCCTCGTATCGATAATTTTTTGGGATGAAGTGGAACAGGAATAATCAGATCGGCTTCTGAAAAGGAAGGGGATTTTATAAGTTCTTGCCCATATAGACGACCTATTTCACGACCTATTTCAGGCGCATTGTTGTATTTTAGTTCGTGTAATAGCTTTTGGACTCCTCCTTCTTTTCTGAAAATAAAACAGGCAGCTGCGGATTTTATTGGAACTCTACCCCAGAAAACCCGCTCAAGAGGATTTCCAGGCTTGAGATGAAATTCGGTTCGTGGTAATATGTTTTTACATCGAAAACAAATCACTTGCTCATTTTTAAATAATGCTGAACTGCAAGCCGGACATAATCGTGGAAAGAATAAATTAAGTAATTCACTAAACATGATAATATGGTATATAATTAATAAGATATGTTCAAATTTATTTAAAAACATTTTCCGGCTAACGATTCATCCTTTCAAAAAAAAAATATATTTGTTTGCATTCAAAAAATATTCTTAACTAATGGAAAATTCAGCTCCACAAGGCGAACAGCAAGAAGAAAAAGGGGGTAAAAAAAGAGGACTTTTTATCTTTATTACGATTATCGCAGCATTACTCGCCGTTTTATCGGGTTACTTATACAATCAAGTAAATACATTAAAAAAGGAAGCGGAATTATTAAAAACTCAAAAGGTAGAAGCGGTTAAAGAAACTGACGAATATAGAGTTCAACTTCAAATGCTTACAGCTAAGTACGATAGTCTCATGCAAGCGCACGAGGGGCTGCGTTCTGAATTGGAAATTGAACGTCAGAAAGTAATCAAGTTAATGGGCGATTATGAAGCATTAAAACGCAGTGGCGGAACCGTCGCTGGTCCGGGAAATGCTGCAACATCAATGCGCAAACGCTTGGAAGAACTTCAGCAAGCATATGATGAAAGCGAAGCAGTAATTTTAGAATTGAAAGCGAAAAATCAGGAGTTGACCAATGAAAATTTCCGTTCTAAAAAGCAGTTGGACGAATCAACAGAACAAAATTCGAAACTAACTACTGAGAATAGTAAGCTCAATAAAACCGTAGAAATTGCAAAGCGATTAAAAACTTACGAAGTATATGCTGACGCAGTTAAAGTTTCTGGGGGAGGATCCAAAGAGAAACAAACAGACAAAGCAAAGAAAGCTAATCGTATTCGTGTTTGCTTTACGGTTTTAGATAATCAACTTGCCGATAAACAAGAAAAACTTATTTATGCTGTTATTCATGGACCAGATAAAAAAGTGTTTGTTGAAGGAGATAAATCTAAAATTACCTTGCTAAATGGAGATGAGGTTGCTTACAGTATTAGGAAAGAAATTTTCTATGATAATAAAGTGATGCAACTTTGCATGAATTGGGAAGTTAAGCAACCCAATGCTTTAGTAGCTGGTAAATACAATGTGGAAATTTATAGCGAAGGAGTAATTATTGGCGCATGTGATTTCACACTGAAATAATACAATCTGATTTTACTTGAGAGCCGTTTGTGATTTTTCATAAACGGCTTTTTTATTAATCAAATAGCTCTATAATTTTATCGCGCGTTAAAGGCTTTGGAATAAAAGCCAAGACAAATGGACTATTGCGCGCCTTTTCTAGTTCAAGCGGATCGATGGTTGAAGAAAGCATGACTATTTTACACAATTCCAATACGCGTTGAGGCAATTCGGAGAATTCCTCTAAAAATTCAAAGCCATCTATATCGGGCATTCGGATATCCAAGAAAATAAGATTAGGCAATTCACTATTGACTGCTCGTTGGGTTAAAAATTCTAGAGCTTCCCGAGCCGATTGAATTGCCATGACTTCTTTCGATAAACCACTTTGTTCAACAACACGTGTATTTATAAAAACGTCGATTGGGTTATCTTCAACAATTAAAACTAAATCAACAAACTTCATTTAATTCGGATTTGAGGTTTGTTTGATACATCAAAGGAAGTACAATTGTAAAGGTAGAGCCCTCGTTTACTTGAGAAACAACATCGATACTCCCGTTGAGTTTTTTAATAGTTTCTCGAACGATGTATAATCCTAATCCAGATCCCGCACTTGTATCTGACGTGCGATAAAACATCTCGAAAATTTTACCAATATGTTTATCGTTTATTCCAAGACCATTGTCCTTGACTGTAATTTGAACAAATTGACCTTTTAAAATTGCCTCAACAATAACTTCCGGTTTTCTGGCCGGATGTCTATATCGAATTGCGTTGGCAAGTAAATTATTTAAGATAATCTGTATGCGATTTCGATCGCCCAAGAAGACGATTTCATTTTTAATTTGGATTTGTTCAGGAATTTTAAATTCACCGGTTTCCAAATAACGTAAGTTGCCCATTATCTCTTCAACCAACAATTTCAATCCAATCGGTTCAATCGTGATTGCGGTTCTGTTGTTTCTCGAATATGCTACAATATCTCGTATGGTATTGTCGAGTTTTAATATACTTTCTTCCATTAAAGAAACCAAATGTATGGTCCCGGCATCCGATACTTCTTCCCGCATAATATTGAGAAGCCCTAAAATGGAAGTTAATGGAGATCGCAAATCATGAGAAGCCGAATAAACAAATCGATCTAACTCAAAATTGATTTTCTCTAACTCAACATTTTTCTCTTGAAGCTGCGTCAAGTTAGAATCGGACTCGCCTTTTGAATGAACAGACTCTTTAATATGATTGAGTTTTTTTGAAGGCAATCTATTTAAAAGCGCCCCAATAATTTGAGGTAAATCCTTTGTTTCCGAATTTCGAACAAGTAGATCAGCGCCTTGAGTTATTGATGAAAGCAGAGTTTCATTGTCGGATATTAAAACAAAAATGGATTGGGGTGATTGATGTCGAATTGTTCGAGCACATTCCTGCCAACTAATAAACGTAGAATTTACATCAAAAATTGAAAGTTGGAACCCCAACAAAAGCTGTTTTTCGAATTGCGAATTATTCGAAATCAAACAAAGTTCAACTGCCCCACCTAACGGAACAAACGCCTTTTTAAGAAGCGCTACTTCCGAACTCTCTTGATCTGAAATAAAAAGATGAAGTTGAAATGGATGCATGTAGAATATCTCTTACGAATTAACACTTTTTCTTTTAAACAAAGAAATCAAACATTCATATAAATAGTTTTCTAATGAGCGAACTACTTACATATTAAAAATGAAAATTATGGTATCGATTTAATGTGTATCGGCAAGGTAATTAACCAATTGCATTTTATTCAGCAGAAGATGCAGTAGATTTCTTACGTCTGCAAGTTTCCGGGTATTGCTTCTATGAAAACGGGTAACTGAACTACGCCTTCGGGTGTATTACAGGTATTATGGATGCAATCAACTCGATACCTAAGCAAAACAATCGGAAATTCCTTCGGGAAACGATTCTTGTCATCATTTCTGTGTTGGCTTTTTCATCTATTTCCGAGGCACAATCAGTTTCGCCTCTAACGTCAAATGGAAGCAAGCGCTATCGTGTAACTGCTTACAAATTAGCTAATGCGTCGTTAAGCAGTTTATCGAACGTTGCAGAAGCCATCCCAAATCCCACAATGTACATCCCGAGTGCATTTACACCTAACGGAGACGGGGTTAATGATTTCTTTGGAGTAAAGGCCGAAGGGATTAAAACATTTAACCTCCAAATCTTCAATCGTTGGGGTGAAGTTGTTTTTGAATCGGAAAACATTTCCAATTTATGGGATGGATCTTTTAAAGGAGAGAAAATAAAGAATACAGATGTATATGTATATCAAGTGAAAGCCACTGGGCTTAATAACAAACCACTTCCAGAAGAAAATGGCAGTGTAACATTGGTTGCAGGCGATATTAACGAACAATAAGGACGGGCTATGAAAATAAACTTCTACTTTAAAAAAATCCAAAAACAACTTCTGCTTTTCTGTTTTTTAACAGGAATGGGAATGCTGCTTCATGCACAAACTCCTGTTGCAGGTTTTTCTGTAAATGCTGTTCAAGGTTGTGCTCCTTTCAGTGTTAATTTTACGAATACTTCCTCAGGAGCTTCCTCGTATCAATGGAATTTTGGGAATGGAAATTTTTCCACACTTTCACAGCCTCAAAATGTATTCGTTAATGCGGGTAATTATACGGTTTCGCTTATCGCCACCGCTTCAAATGGTTTATCGGATACGCTAACAATCTCTAATTATATTACTGCGCTTCCAGGCCCGGTTGTTCTTTTTACAACTTCCTCTTTCACAGGTTGTGCAAGCCAAACGAACTTTTCTTTTAACAACACATCCACTGGGGCAGTAAGTTATTTTTGGGATTTTGGCGATGGTACTTCATCACTTCAAGCCAATCCTACAAAATATTTTGATGAGCCAGATATATACAATGTATCACTTCTAGCAACTAGCAATGTAGGCTGCGAAAGTGTTTATAATCTTCCTCAAGGTTTGGTTGTTAATCCGATTCCTACGGCTCAATTTTCAACAAGCCCAACTATTACATGCGATTTGAATCATGTTTTTGTTTTTACACCAACTCAAACAAATGCAGCTTCCTATCTATGGAATTTTGGAGACGGAACAACATCAACCCAAGCTATCCCTTCGAAAGTATATGGAACATCAGGAAATTTTACGGTTTCTCTATATGTTACCAATAGTTTTGGATGTATAGACAGCGTTTTGAAAACAAATTATGTGAAAATCCGCACCCCCGTTTTTCCGCAAATTATTGCAAGTGATTCTTCAGGATGTTCTCCGTTTGCAACAACATTTTCTACAGACATTACAAATGCAACGTCCTATGCATGGAGTTTTGGGAATGGTCAAACGTCAACAAATGCAAGTCAACTAGCTACATTCACTAGTAGTGGAGTGTTTTCGCCAATGTTAACGGTTACTATGGCTAATGGTTGTTCGTATTCTACAACGGCCAATAATTTAATAACATCTTATGTATTGCCTTCGGTTAATTTTTCGCTTACCAACACTTCGGGTTGTGCACCTTTAAATGTTGTTACGCATAATAACACAACTGGTGCATCAAGTTATGTATGGCAGTTTTTTGATGGATTAAATTCAACGGATTTTCAACCAACTCATGCGTATTTAAGTCCAGGTGCATTTAGTGTTCGATTAACAGCAACATCCGTTCAAGGATGTGTTGCACAGCAACAATTAAACAACGCGGTTACGGTAATTTCTCCTTCTTCAGTTTTTTCTGCAATCGACACAGTGGGATGTCCCCCATTTTCAATTCAATTTACCAATTCTTCAGTAGGCGGAACAAATTACTTGTGGAATTTCGGAGACGGAACAACTTCCACTCAAGCAAATCCAGTTCATGTGTATCAAAATTTAGGGCAATACGATGTAACATTAATTACATCAAATAACAACGGTTGTCGCGATACGCTGCAGGTAACAAATTTTGTTGATGTAACTTATCAACAAGCTACTTATACTGCGCCTCCAGCAATTTCAGGTTGCGCACCATTCGAAGCCTCATTTAGCTTAAACGCCCAAACGGGCATGAGCTATGAATGGAATTTTGGTGATGGAAGCACTTCAAATTTATCGAACCCAACACATGAATTTAATGAGCCAGGAACTTACGTTGTATCGCTTACATTGAACGATGGAACTCCTTGTTCAATAATTTATACAAGCTATCAAACTGTTATAGTAGAAGGAATTCTTCCTGAATTTATGGCGGAAGTTGGAATTTGTCCTCCATTCCCTGTAACATTTACAGACACAACTAGTGATGCCGTTTCATGGTTATGGGATTTTGGCGATGGGTCAACGTCAACGTCAGAAACACCAACGCATGTTTTTTCTAATTTAAACAATCAACATGTTGGACTAACTACAACAACAGCTTCTGGATGTGTTTATTCATATGTTGGCTTTAATGCCGTTAATTTTGATCCCGCTTCAGCAACATTTACAAGTTCTTCTAATCCTGGCCCATTTCCTAGAACAGTTCAGTTTACCTCTAATAATCCTGTCGCAACTGGATGGTTGTGGAATTTTGGAGATGGTTCAACTTCAACTCAAGAAAATCCAATTCATGTTTATCTGGTTGATGCTGATTACGAAGTTACTTTAACCATCCAAACAGAGGATTGTAGCCTGTCATCGAGCGGTGGTGCTTTTCCTGAAAATCATGCAATTGATTTGAATTTTCAATTTGAATTGGGAGGATCCGAGCCTAATCAAGCCAATGTGCTATTAGATCCACTAAGAGGCTGCATTCCAATGAATGTACTTTTTCATAAGCAAGATGCATCGCACAATGTTATTCTATGGGTATTTGGCGATGGAGCTACATCATCTCAACAAACGCCACTTCATATGTATAACGAGCAAGGTCTTTATACAGTATACTATATTGCTCAAACCCCTTACGGATTAGACACATTTCAGTACAATCATTCTATTTTAGTAGGAGGCGGACTACCCGATTTTACACTAACTCAACAAGGAACATGTGTTTCTACAAATGTTCAGGTTAGCCCTTTAAATGCAGGAGCGCTAGAAAGTATTCTTTGGACATTTGGTGATGGCGCTTCGGCTAGTTCATTCAATGCAAGTCACATTTTCTATAATGCAAACACTTCGTTTACTGTATTAATGAATGTAGTTGATACTTTAGGTTGCAGCTCTTCAAGTTTTCAAAGTTTCTTGGTTAGCCCTCCCGTTCCTGTTATTGAATTTCCTTCTACGGTTTGCCGCGATACAGTTGATTTTACAAACAGCTTTGCTGATTTAGCTGGTTTTAACTTTGAATGGAATTTTGGTGACGGAACAACTTCTAACGAAGCAAATCCAAGTCATTATTACACAATAGAAGGTACATATACAGTATCGCTTACTGTTTCAACACCATCGGGATGCGAATCAACAATCGTTGCTGACCATACCATTTTGGTTGCTATTCCTCAACCTATCTGGTCTTTAAATGGGCCTTCGGAAGGTTGCGCACCTTTAACTACATCTTTCGTGAATGATGGAGCCGCAAGTCAGGTAGCTTGGTTTTTTTCAGATGGATCTTGGGCTTTAGGTGGTTGGAATGGGTTTGCATACATCAATCCAGTTTCTAAAACATTTGCGAATCCTGGTGTTTATGGTTTTTACCAACGTGTTTTTAGTGCAATTTTACCTGGATGTGTTTATCAAGAAAACTTCCCGAACGTGATTACGGTGCATGGGGCTGATGCAGATTTTAGTTTTACTCAAACTGGATTATGTCTTCCATTAACAGCTCAATTCACTGATTTAAGTGAGGGTGCTGTATCATGGTTTTGGGATTTTGGAAATGGAATGACATCTACAGAACAAAATCCTACAATGAACTTTACCAGTATGCCAGGTGATTCTGTAACTCTTCAAATAACATCTGCTTTTGGATGTACTTCAACTATCACCAAAGTTGGTATTGCACGTTTTCAGGCTCAGGCATCTGCAGCTTTTATTGGAGCATGTAATCCGCTACCTGTTATTTTTACTGCTTCAATGGATGGTAATATCGATTGGCAATGGAATTTTGGTGATGGATCTTCTGGAGTTGGTTCAAATCCAAGTCATTTATATACCGAAAATGGAACTTTTCAAGCTTCTGTAATTGTAACTTCAACTAGTAATTGCCGAGATACGGCTTATGTTACATTGCCAATCAATGTAATTGGACCAATTGCTAATTTCTCTTCGCCAACACCGGCAAGTTGTGCTCCTTCTGTTGTCGAATTCTTCGATAGTTCTTCTGCAGCAGTTTCTTGGTTATGGGATTTCGGCGATAATACTCAATCAACAATCCCGAATCCAGTTAAATTATACGATTTGCCAGGCACATATACAATTCAACTTATTGTTACCAATGCAAACGGATGTTCCGACACATTAATTCGTCACAATTATGTTACGGTTTTAGGCCCCGCTACTTCTTTTTCGGCATCTTCGGTTTCTTCGTGTGTAGGAAATTCAATTCAATTTACAGACTTATCGCAGGGTGCTGTTGAGTGGGAATGGAATTTTGGCGAAGGAACTACGAGTACAGAGCAAAATCCAGCGTTCTTTTACGCTGAGGAAGGAACCTATGTGGTAACGCTTTTCTCTCAAGATACGATTGGTTGCAGCGCATTTTATACAATCACAACCCCAATTGCTGTGCATCCATATCCGGTGGCAAACTTTGTAGTAAGCGATACAAGTGCTTGTTCGCCGTTTGCTTTTTCAATCGATAATTTATCATCTGGAGCAGCAACATACAATTGGAATTTTGGGGATATGTCAACAAGTGCCGCTTTTGAACCTTTATATACATATAACCACGCGGGCATTTTCAATATCAGTCTTGTTTCTACTTCTGCTTTTGGTTGTTCTGACACTGCAATTTTTCAAGGCATGAACGCATTGTTAGTTCCTGTTGCGGGCTTATCAATCGATGCAATTGAAGGATGTTCTCCATTATCAGTAAGCTATTCAAATACGTCAACATCTACAGAAAATCCAAGTTATAACTGGAATTTTGGAAATGGAGATCTTTCTGCTGATATTAATCCCAATACCGTTTATTCTGAACCCGGATTTTATTCTGTACAACTCACTGTTACAAATCAAAATGGCTGTGCCGATACATTGACGATGCCTGCTGCGGTTCAAGTTTATGATACGCTTCCAGCTCCAATTTCTCCAATTGGCCGAGTTACAGTAGAAAGCACAACTTCTGTTCTCATTGAATGGGAAGAATCGCTTGCAACCGATTTTGGTTCGTACATGTTATTCCGTCGCAATATTCAATCGGGTGCTTTCGAGCAAGTTGCTCAGATTTTGGATCAACATACTTTATCATATACTGAAACTGGTTTAAACACCCTCGATTATGCATACTGCTATAAACTTCAAACCATCGATCGTTGTGGATACACAATTGTTCTAGACAGTTTAATCGAGCATTGCACCATCAATGTTGAGGTTGCTACTCTATTAAATAATACGATTGAAGTAACTTGGACTCCATACATTGGTAAATCGGTTTCTCAATACCGCGTATTCAGAACCGAAGAAAATAGCATTGTAAGCGATGATCTTGGAACGGTTGCTGGTGATATTACAACATTCATTGATAGCACAGTATTTTGTCCATTGAAATTCAAATACGAAGTAAAAGCGGAAGCGCTCAACGGACAATCGCACGTATTTTCTAACAGCGATTTCGATATAAGCGAACCTATCGCAAACTTATTTATAGATCAACAAGTGAATACTTCTCGTTCTACTGTAGTCCAAAATCAAAGTATCCTCACTGAATGGTTGCGCCCAGCAATTATGGGTAATCGAGTTAATGGGTACAATGTATATCGCTCAATCGACAACCGAGAATTTGAACTTATTGCATCAGTTGGGCAAAATCAAACGTATTACATCGATGATGCGGTTGATGTAGATCATGTAAAATACTATTATAACATTATGGCGACCAATGCATGTGATCTTTTAGGAAAAGAAGGCGTGGCAAGCGACAATGTTGTATTAAAAGCAGAAGCAATAGGAGATATTTCAATTAAACTCGAATGGACTCCATACTTAGGATGGGGCAATAATGGCGTGGGTTTCTATATAGTTGAAAAGCAAAATGATGATGGTTCTTGGGACATTATTCAACATCTTCCAGGCAGCGCATTAAATGCTGTTGATGAAAATTAAAAACTAATTGGAAAACTAATTAAAAAAATCTCATATATTGTCAGCAAAAAAGAGAGCATGATCAAGTTTAAGAGTATTGTCTTGCAGCTCAAAGAAGAAGAGTTCAATGACTTGTGTCAGCAATTTGTTGAGACTAAGGCAGACAAGTATCTTAGACTCCTGACTTTATATCGGGAGAATAAATACAACGACGAACAGATTCAGGAGATGTTAAGCGTCAACACAAGCGCTTACTACACATTGAAATCGCGTTTGTTTGATAAGATTCAAGATTTCCTCACCAACAACATGTCGACTCCTATTATCGATTTGTTGAGAAAGGTAGCGAATATCCCAACCCTCATTTACGACACACATCGCGAAACTGCAATTGCCATCCTCACAAAATTGGAGTCGGAATTGCAGAATTACGATATGCCATATGAATTATCGAGTGTATATAATGCCCTTAAAAAACTGCATGTAAATTCTCCGAAGTATTACGAATATACACAGTTATACAACAAGCATTTGGCGTATACTATTGCTCTAGACAAAGCAGAAGATTTACTCAATACCTTTATGCGTTTGGTTGGTGAATACTACACTTCCCGAATCAAATCGCAGGTTGAATACCTAGGATTGATTAAACAAGAGATGTCTCACATCTGTAATCTTTATGAATCTCATCACCTTCAGATTTATAAAGCGATTATGGACATTACCTTTGCTTTATACATTCCCAATCAGGAAGCAGTTAAAGATGATGAGGCAGTTGAAGACGTTTTGGCTAAAATGGAAAATATTTTTTCTACATATAGCAAAGACACAAACTACCAATACCTACAATTGGTTTTCAATAATTTGGCTTTCGAATATTATCATAAGCTGAATCTGTCTAAAAAAGAAGGTCGTTATTTTGACGAAGTTGACAAAAAGTTGATGTCGTTTTTATTATTTAACCACTGTGCTTTTACAACCAAATTTCTCATTTCAAAATTAGAACGCCACATTGAATTGGGAACGGAGTCGTTACTTTATGAACAGAATCAAGTTGCACTCAGCAACTACGAGCCAGATAAAAATGATATTCCCAACTATATCAACTTTGCAAAATATATGGCAACTTCGGCTTTTTATGCAAAGAAGTATCAAGAGGCAGTTCAAATATTAAACGGTCTCATAAACGATATCAGTTTTAAAAACTACCCGCATTCCGAAATTGAAATTAAATTGCTCCTAGCACTTAATTATTCAATGATTAATAAATACGACCCAGCTACTAGTTTGCTTCGCAGTATAACGCGAAAAATTAGAGAACTCGACGATGAGATGGGTTATGAAAACGCCCTTATTTTTTACAAGATATTATCGCTGCAGATGAGTTCTTCTGCTCGACAAGTAGAACAAAAAATCGCTCAACTTTTCTCTAAGTTTGAACTACTCAACCAGAAGTCGAATCGAATGCTTGAATACATTAAAATCGACGAGTCCTTTATTAAGTCGCTCAGTCAGGTTGTTAAACGATAAATCCAATATTATCTCATAAAAAAATCCCCGTCATTTTGAATGACGGGGATTTTTTTATTTTTCAATGAAAATTATAGTTTGTCCAAATGGTCTTTACCTAATGGCTTGTTTAAAAATGAATACACGCCACGGACAGCCATTGCGCGCTTCTGGTCCACAGGATTTAAGGAACTTGTTAAGAAAATAATTTTGATTTTATCGTAAATCTTCGGACAAGACTTCCCAAATTCTTCGGCAAATTGAAACCCATCCATAATGGGCATATTGATATCCAGAAAGATAATTTCAGGGATCAAATCTTCAGGCAAATGCGCTCGCTCAAAATTGGCGAGAAATTCCAAAGCACTTTTGCTGCTGGTGTGCACATAGATGCGATCTGCAAAATTGCAACCTTCGATCATTTTTTGATTGATAAAATTATCAATCTCACTGTCATCTACTAACATAACAGTTGGGTACTTGGCTTTTGGCTTTTTTAAAGTCATTGCTTATGTGCTATTTACAGCATTTATTTGGCGTTAAAAATAAGTGATTTTCATTCACCTTCACCCAAAATAGGTATATTAATTCAATAATTAACAAACAACTCAGCGTTTTCTCAGATATGTAGCTTTTTTTTAGAAAAAGACTCTTACTTGAACGCCTCCAATGTGTACAATTTTAACATCCGCCGACTTACGTCCATCGTAATTGAAGTTGATTTGCATATTATTCGACAAGGTTCTTTGATAGGTTAAACCCCAAGTGTAATTATTCCCATTCTTTAGTCCTTCTTGCATTTCAAATGCAACGGGCGTGTTTTGAGTTCCATCAAATCGAATCAGGATAAATTTACCGTATGCTTGAAAACTCCCTTTGTTAGCAACATTATATTTTAAGTCAATTCCTGCCGTTTCAGAAATAGCTTTTTCTCCCCCGAGCGAAACGTCATTATTTTTTT